>JAUXDV010000235.1 GCA_030620735.1 Gammaproteobacteria bacterium | reverse complement strand
TTTTGATGATCCAGTGACTTCACCAGTTTTTTGAACGGAAGAGCCAGAATGGCGGCACGCATCACCCCCAACCTGGCGTAGGCTTCAATAAACAGCCACCTCTGCCTGCTTTCCAGTTTTGTGAATTTTGAAATTTTTTGCAGCATCAGTTCGGTCTCGCATTGATGACAAAGCGATGCTTGCCTAAGCGAGTGCGTTCGATCATTTCAACCGGATTAATCTCCAGAGTCATGTGCTTGTCGATCTCATTTGTTATCCTTTGCTGGAGCGATCTCTGCAACCCGGGGGCAAGCCCGGATGCTGCATCGATGTTTAATGTGATTCTGTTCAACTCGTTCTGCACAAACTGGTACTGATTGATGCCTTTGACATCGTCCAGCAGGTGAATGAAGTAGGATGGATAGATGCGCTTGCCGCTCTGCGTCACAATGATGTCATTGCTGCGGCAAAACTCCATTTCCATCAATGGAAATGGTGACCCGCAGGAGCAATCTCCCTCCCTGAGGCTTCCTGAGTCACCGATTTCATATCGAATAAGAGGCATCACACGGTTGGTCAGCGAAGTGACCAGAAAGCGATCCTCCTGCTCGATGTTAACCGATTCGAGAAAAACCATGTCAGTGAAAACATGGAAATTTCCCTGGCGGCATTGAAGCGCAATATTGGGTATTTCCCTGCTGCCGTATTGGTTGAATCCCTTGCATGCAAAGGCAGTCTCTATCGCTTCGCGCTGCCACTCATAGAGCACCTCTGCGGTGGAGTAGACACCCTTGAGGCTCTTTGGCATGCGCATGCATTGCTCAATAGTATATCTGGCAATTTCTACGCGAAAATGACATTGTCGTCAAAAACGTAGATATCCTCGGGAAAGTGCTGCTCCAGACTTGAAAAAAACTTCTCCACCAGCGCGAGTCTGGAGCTGGAGACTGGGGAGTCATCATCGGCAGCGCTCTCACTCAGCGCATCCCGATACCGCTCTATGCCGTCAAGCTCCTTGCGCTGAACATCACGCTCCTGCATGTTGCTCAATACTCCGGAAAGCACCTCACGGATATCGCCGTGAATGGCGACATCTGCTTCAAACACTTTCTCAAGCTGATCGGAATCATTGTCAATCTGCACAATTGTTTTATTTTCGAGCAGCTTTTGATCCCACAGGTAGCTGGTTCTTTCGTTAAAACCAGCGCCTAGAAAAATGATCAAATCCGCTTTGTCGACAATATAGCGATAGGCGTAGCCGTTGGACGTCACGCCCAGGCTTCCCAGTGAGAGCGCCGACTGTTCGCTGATAACGCCTTTTTCTTTGAGGCTGGTTGTCACCGGGATATTGATCGATGCACTGAGTTGTTCGACCAGTTGCTGCGCACGGAGCGGATGCAGTCATAGCCTGCAACGATTACCGGGCTTTTTGCTTCCGCTATCGCCTGTGATACAGCATCGACCTGCGGGGAACTTTTATGAACTGCATGAACCCCTCTTTGAGTTTTGATCTTATCCAATATTGCATCATCGACCATCTCCGTCTGCACATTGAACGGGAAGCTCAGGAGCACCGGCCCCGAATTGGAGGAGAGCAGAACTTTTGAGGCCTGATTCAAAACCTGGGCAAGATAGTCGGTTCTTTCAATGATCTTGTTATAGCGGGTGATGCTCTTGAAGAGAGCATGCTGATCGATGCTGCCGCCTTCGCCCGAACTCTCCTGCAGTCCGCCTTTGCCAAAGATATGCGTTGATGTCTCTCCGGGAATAACCGCCCGCCATAAACGCCGCACCCTGCTCATGCTTGGCCAGTACGCTTTGAATCTCTGAGTCATATAAACTGTCATAGACGGGCAGGATATGAGCACCCGGCATACCGAAGATGTACTCGATGCCCAGGCGCTGCATATATTTGACGATGAGTTCGCTAACTTTTATTTTCATACAGTTAGGTTCCGAGATTAATTCTTTCTCTTCGTCACCGATTTTTTCTTCACCGCCGCCCTCTTCTTCTTGACGCCGGCTCTCTTTTTGGTTGCCCTTTTCTTTTTTGCTGTTGCCTTCTTTTTGGTTGCGGCTTTCTTTTTGACAGGAGAGGTTTTTCGGTTCTCGGAAGCGCGGATCGCTGCAGCTCCCCTTGCGGAGATAACGCGAATATTTTTCCCCAACGCAGCGAGTTCATCAACCAGTTCGAACGCCTGTGCCACCTTGTTCTCTTTCACCTTGAGAGTTGCATCGGGAAAGTCCGTACTGTTTTTCAGCAGTGTGAAGCCACCGCCATAGAACTGCTTGGTGAGACGCTTCTTGACCTTTTTAGTCTCCTCCAGAAGCTGTTGGCACTCTTTCAGCGTCAGGCTTTCAGGCTCTTTATCCTTCGGAATTTTCGCATTCTTGAAGCCATCTGTAATGAATGGCCCCCAGCGGCCATCGAGTACCTGCACGGCCGAGTCTTCAAACAGCAGTATCTCCTTCTCCCTGTCAACCTCCTTTTTCGCATCGATGAATGACTGCACCTGCTCCATGGTGATCTTGTGTGGGTCTTCAGGGTCTATCGAGACATTTTGCGGGAGGAGCTCAACACCGGTAATATCACGTTCTTCCACCAGGCTCCTGATCTGCCTGTCAACATAACCGGCATAGGGTCCGAAACGCCCCGCATTGACGAAGACCTCCTCTCCGGCAGTTGTATCGCCAACGATTCTCGGCAGTTCGAACAGCGGCAGCACCTCCTCAAGCGTCACACTGTGCATACTCAGCTCGGGGGTTAGCCCGGCGAACTGTGGTTTCTCTTCATCATCCCTGGTGCCGATCTGTGCAAAGGGGCCATAACGTCCGATTCTTACGCTGACGGGACGACCGCTTTTGGGATCGGTTCCCAGCTGTCGTGACTGGCTCGCCTCTTCCCGCGAAATGTCTTCAGCTCTTTCCACATCTTCGTGAAAGGGGCCGTAAAACTTTGCAATCATGTCGCGCCAGTTGATTTTACCGGAGGCAATCTCGTCAAACTCCGCCTCGACTTTGGCGGTAAAGTTATAATCGACAACCTCGGTAAAGTGTTTGACCAGAAAATCGGTGACAATGCCCGCTATATCCATGGGAAACAGCTTAGCCTTCTCGGCGCCGGTTATTTCGACTCTATCCTCGTTGACGATGTTATCGCCGTGCAGCGCGAGAATCCTGACTGTGCGCTCACGGCCCTCGCGATCGCTCTTCTCCACATAACCGCGATTCTGAATGGTCGATATGGTGGGCGCATAGGTTGACGGACGACCGATGCCCATCTCCTCCAGTTTTTTCACCAGGCTCGCCTCGGTATAGCGCGCCGACGGCCGGGTAAAGGCCTCCTGGGCCCGCATCACGATAATCGGCAGATCCTGTCCGACATGCAACGGCGGCAGCATCTTTTTATCCTTGTCGCCACCCTCCTTGTAGACCTTGAGAAATCCGTCAAAGACCAGCACCTCGCCCTTTGCAAGCAGATTCTCATCAATCGTTGAAACATCGATGA
>JAUXDV010000127.1 GCA_030620735.1 Gammaproteobacteria bacterium | reverse complement strand
AAGAAGCTCGAAACAGAAGATGACTGGGAAGAGCTGGTCGAACTGGCGGAAGAGATGATCGATTTCTGGGCCGAGAATGCACTCGAGCATGAGCGCTGTGGTGAGATGATCGAACGCATCGGCCTGGTCAACTTTCTTGAAGGCATCGATGTGGATGTTGACCCGAACATGGTCAGCGAGCCGCGCCAATGCTCATACGTGCGTATGGACGGGTGGGACGAGGAAGCCGTCAAGTGGTTTGATAGGCAGGCGGAAGCGTAACAGGCGTTTTTCTGATTTGATTGTATACCGGCTGCTGCTTGCAGCCGAATCATAAAGTTTTAACTGAATTCTGGAGATTAATAATGGCAGTAGAAATGCGCGAGCCGATCGAAACCGGTAGCCCTGATCCATTCCAGTACATGCATCCGACTATGCGTCGTAACTTCGGCATGTGGAAATATCATACGCATCCGCAGCCGGGCGTACTGTTGCACGTCGCAGACCACGGCGATAAGTTGTGGACCGTCAAGGCGGGCACCCAGCGTATTCTCGATGTCTTCAGCATGCGCACCCTGTGTGACATTGCTGATAACTACTCGGACGGTTTTATTCGTTTTACGATACGCTCCAACCCCGAATTTTATGTGACTGAAGAGTCGCGTGTGCAACCTTTGATTGACGCACTGGAAGGTGCCGGCTTTGTTGTTGGCGGCACCCAAAACTCGGTCACTACGCTCTCACATACCCAGGGCTGGCTGCACTGCGATATTCCCGGCACAGATGCTTCGGGTGTCGTGAAATCCATGATGGACGAGCTGATCGGCGAGTTCAAATCCGCCGATATGCCTAACCGTGTGCATATCACCACCTCATGCTGCCAGATCAACTGCGGCGGCCAGGGTGATATCGCCATCAACGTACAGCACACCAAGCCGCCCAAGATCAACCATGATCTGGTCTCAGCCGTGTGTGAACGTCCCTCGGTTGTTGCCCGCTGCCCGGTTGCTGCGATTCGTCCGGCAATGGTCAATGGCAAACCTTCTTTGGAAGTCGATGAGAAGAAATGCATCTGCTGCGGCGCATGCTTTCCTCCATGCCCTCCCATGCAGATCAACGATGCCGAGCACTCCAAGCTGGCAATCTGGGTAGGTGGCAACCACTCCAATGCGCGTGGCAAACCAACGTTCCAGAAACTGGTTGCCGCCGGCATCCCGAACAACCCGCCGCGCTGGCCTGAAGCGACTGCAATCGTCAAACGTATTCTCAAAGAGTACAAGGCGGGCGCACGTGACTGGGAGCGTATCGGAGAGTGGGTCGAGCGTATCGGTTGGCCGCGTTTCTTCGAACTGATGGAGTTGCCGTTCACCAAGTATCACATCGATAACTGGCGCGGCGCTCGCAAGAGCTACAACGCATCGACGCATATCCGCTTCTGACGACTGGCTGGAGTATACGATGAAGTTTACGATTCAGGTAAATGAAGGTCCGTATCAGCATCAGGCGACTGACAGCGCGTACCTGTTCACCAAGGCTGCACTGGAGAAGGGCCACGAAATCTTTCGTGTCTTTTTCTACCATGACGGCGTGAACAACGGTACGCGTCTGACGACTCCTCCACAGGATGACCGCAACATCGTCAAACGCTGGGGCGAGTTGTCTGCAGGGCATGATCTCGGTCTGGTGATCTGTGGTGCGGCTGCGCAGCGTCGCGGCATCGTTGATGACGGTGAAGCAGAGCGAAACGGTAAAGATGCAACCAATATTGCCGAGGGATTCCGTATTTCCGGTCTCGGCCAGTTGGTTGAAGGCGCCATTCAGAGCGATCGTCTGGTCGTTTTTGGTGATTGAGGGATATTGCGATGTCTGAAATAAAAAAGTTTATGTACGTCAATCGCAGAGCGCCTTACGGCACTATCTATGCGTGGGAGTCTCTTGAAGTGGTGCTGATTGGCGCTGCTTTTGAGCAGGATGTCAGCATGGCGTTCATTGACGATGGCGTTTACCAGTTGATCAAGGGGCAGGATACCACCGGCCTTGAGATGAAAAACTTTTCGCCAACCTATGCAGCCCTGGGCGACTACGAAGTGACCAAGATTTACATCGAGAAAGAGTCGCTGGAAGAGCGAGGTCTCACCCTTGACGATCTTCAACACCTGACCTGGGAAGATGAAGATGAAGACTGGGCGGAGAAAGACTCGATTCAACTGATCAGCCGCGCCGAGATGGTGAAGGTTTTTGCTGATCAAGATGTCTTTTTTAACTTCTGAGGGGAGTGAAATCAATGCTACATATAGTAAATAAATCCCCTTATGACCGTAACAGCCTCGACACTGCTGTGAGTTACAAGGCGGACGGTGACATATTTCTGCTCATCGAAGATGGTGTTTACGCTGCAATGAAGAGTGGCGCAGCCGCTTCGAAACTGGACGGCTGCTCAGTCTCGGTGCTTGGCGCCGATATCGCAGCACGCGGTATTGCAGAAGATAAACTGATCGATGGAGTCTCTGTGATTGATTATGCGGGATTCGTCGACCTGGTGGAAGCGAACGAAAAAGTTCAGTCCTGGCTGTAAGGCGACTAGAGTTGCCCTGGCTTTAACTACGATTCAATATAACTGGAGATTTGCACAATGGCTATCGAAGTAGATGGTAAGAGTTACGAAACAGACGAGGAAGGCTACCTGGCTGATATCACTCAGTGGGTTCCCGGCGTTGCTGATGTCATGTCAAAAGAGGATGACCTCGAACTGACAGAAGAGCATTGGGACATCATCAATTTTCTGCGCGAGTACTATGAAGAGTACCAGATTGCACCGGCAGTACGTGTACTGACCAAAGCAGTTTCCAAGCGCATGGGAAAAGACAAGGGTAACAGCAAGTATCTCTATGGCCTGTTTCCTTATGGCCCCGGCAAGCAGGCTTGCCGTTATGCCGGTCTGCCAAAGCCGACTGGCTGCGTCTAAAATCTAGACGGCTAGTGAGCTGGCGGGGCGTTGTTGGCCCCGCCAAAATTCTGATTGCAGTGCTGCCCTGCACTGTAGTTTAAGCGCGAGGATTCAGGAACATGTCTTTGGCCTTTGCCATTCTGTTCTATGTGGCTACCCTGGTACTGGTTGTTGGTGTTGCATTCAAAGTGGTGCAGTACAGCAAAACCCCGGTGCCT
This sequence comes from Gammaproteobacteria bacterium, assembly GCA_030620735.1. Classification (GTDB taxonomy): domain Bacteria; phylum Pseudomonadota; class Gammaproteobacteria; order Chromatiales; family Chromatiaceae; genus Sva-25. The sequence continues at coordinate 2,905 of JAUXDV010000127.1, read as the reverse complement.
TTAAAGATTCCTACAACACCGGCTCCGACCACAACGAGTGGCGTGGTCATGCGGATGTTTCGCGAGGTGGTGTTTTTTGAAAGCCTGTTTATATCAACTATCTGGACCTGGATTTTTGCCTGGGCATTTCACATGGGGCTGTTTGCAGTTCTGTTCCGGCACGGGCGCTATTTTCACGATCTGCTGCCGGCGGTCATTGTCGGGCCTTTGAAATACGCGGCATTTGCCATGATCATCGGTCTTACCGGACTGCTGGTGCGCCGTATCGCGGTCAACCGCGTACGTTATATTTCGGCGCCATCTGACTATGCGATGCTGATATTGCTGCTGTTGATCGGTATCAGCGGGGCGATGATGACATTTGCCAGCCATGTGGATATTGTTGGTGTGAAAGAGTACTTTCATGCCTGGATGACATTTGATTTTGACAATTTGATATTGCCCCCGGACACTGTTTTGCGCATTCATCTATTCCTGGTGGCTGTTTTGATGTTGATCTTTCCGATCAGCAAGCTGCTGCACGCACCCGGCATCTTTTTCAGCCCGACACGCAACCAGGTGGATAACCCGCGTGAAGTGCGTCATGTTGCTGAGTGGGCAGAGAAGCTTGAATAGCTTCTTGTATAGCTCTCCAAATGATTGATAGAACAATAGAAGGCAGACTGGAAACTACTCATGGCAGCTAAAGAGTTTACAATCCCGGAAATTCAGGAGTATATCGAAGTCCCTGATGCGCCGGTTCCGGATGCAACTGCGCATCTCTCGCCATTTGTCGCCAAACCGGTGCTCCAGGAACCGTTGGGTTTTCCCGGGGAAGTCGGTGACGACTGGAAAGAGCAGACCCTCGATGCCATGGGAGATCTGCTGGGCAAGTATCGCGGTCTGCGGGTATTTATGGATATCTGCGTCAAGTGCGGCTCCTGCACGGACAAATGCCACTACTACATCGGTACGGCCGATCCCAAGAATATGCCGGTTGCGCGTCAGGATCTGCTGCGCAGGGTGTATCGCCGCTACTTTACCTTCGCAGGAAAGTTCTGGGGCGCACTGGGTATGCCCGGCTTTGTCGGCGCGGCTGATCTCGAGCGCGGCATGCTCGATGAGATGTACAGCTACTATCATCAATGCTCCGAGTGCCGCCGTTGCTCGGTATTTTGTCCCTACGGCATCGACACAGCTGAAATCACCATGGCTGCAAGAGAGATTCTTGCGCGTGTCGGCATCGGCCAGAAGTATAACAACGAGATTATTGGCAAGGTCTACACCATCGGCAACAACCTCGGACTTCCCGAGCGTGCTCTGGAAGACACACTCGAGGGTTTGGAAGAGGATATCGAGGATGAGACCGGCGTTGCAGTGAAGTTGCCGCTGAATGTAAAAGGCGCGGATATTCTGCTGATCACTCCCTCGGCTGACTTTTTTGCCGAGCCTCATGTCGATGGTCTGATGGGTTACGCCAAGGTGTTCCACGAGGCAGGCGTCTCCTGGACGATAAGTTCAAGCGCCTCGGAAGCGGCTAACTTTGGCATGTTTATCGGCTCCTATGAGAACATGCGCAAAATTTCACTGCGCATCCGTGAAGCAGCGCTGGAACTGGGCGTCAAGCGCATCATCTTCGGCGAGTGCGGACATGCATGGCGGGTTGCCTACTCATTTCTGAACACCCTCGCGGGGCCGTTTGATTTTCTGGATCAGAACTATCCGATACCCCAGCACATCCTTGATTTCACCCTTGGTGAGATCGAGAAGGGAACGTTGAATATCGACAAGTCGCTCAACGATGATATGGTGCTGACTTTTCATGACTCCTGCAATGTTGCGCGCGCATCACGCATAACTGATAAGCCGGGTAGCCAGTTCACCGTCCCGCGGGCAGTGATCAAGGCGGTGTGCAACAACTATGTCGATATGGACCCCGACACTATCTATGAAAAGACCTTCTGCTGCGGTGGCGGCGGTGGTCTGCTGACAGATGATCTGCTGGAACTGCGCATCAAGGGTGGTTTGCCCCGCATGACAGCGCTGCAGACAGTCACCGAGGAGTATGGCGTGACCCATATGGCGGCAATCTGCGCCATCTGCAAGAGTCAGTTCACCAAGATTTTACCCTATTACGGTTTTGATATGGACCAGATTGTCAGCGTCCACCAACTGGTTTCCAGTGCTCTCATCCTGACCGGACAGGTGGATGAGGACGAAGAGACAGAATCCGGGGAAGAGGCAGCTTGAGCCGATTTCTCAACAGTAACTTACGTTTACATACTATTTACAGACTATTTCAGGAAGGAGAAATTCTATGGCCACTTCCAGCGAAGAGATGAACAAGACAGTATCCTGGCGCCGTTTTGAAGACGGAGACACTGAGTGGGGCAGCTTTACCGATCAGATTTTTCGGGAAGATACCTCCTACAAATGTCCAACCTATGTGCATAAGACTCCACCCTGCCAGGGCAGTTGCCCCTCGGGTGAAGACATCCGCGGCTGGCTCGCTATCATGCGCGGTATGGAAACGGGTCCTGAAGGCGTCGAGTATACCGAGTATGCATTTCGCCGCTCTACCGACGCCAACCCCTTCCCCTCCATGATGGGACGCGTCTGTCCGGCGCCATGCCAGGATGGCTGCAACCGCAACGATCTCGAAGACTTTGTCGGCATCAATGCGGTCGAGCAGTACATCGGTGATACGGCGCTGGAAAACAACTATACCTTTGCCGCCGGTGAGAGCACAGGCAAAAAGGTTGCTATCGTCGGCGGTGGTCCAGCTGGCATGTCAGCGGCCTACCAACTGCGTCGTAAGGGCCACGCTGTTGTGGTCTTCGAGGCGCTCGAAGAGCTTGGCGGCATGATGCGCTACGGCATCCCCAACTATCGTATTCCACGCGACAAACTGGCCGGTGAAAACCAG
>JAUXDV010000218.1 GCA_030620735.1 Gammaproteobacteria bacterium | reverse complement strand
GATTCCGGCTAAAAACATGCCGGAATGACGGGGTTTTCAAATGCCTCACCCGTTTTGTCTATTTTCGTGCCTTTCGTGACTTTCGTGGTCAGGTTTTTTTACCTGCGGCTGAGATCATGCACGGCTTCGATGAAAGCCGCTGCATGCTCCGGTGGAATCTCGGGATGAATCCCGTGTCCGAGGTTGAAGACATGCCCCGGGCCTTCGCCATAGCTGTCGAGAATGCCGGCAACTTCCTGGCGAATACGCTCGGGGCTTGAATAGAGGATGCAGGGATCCATATTACCCTGCAGCGCCACCCTGTCGCCGACACGCTTGCGCGCATCACCGATATCGATGGTCCAGTCCAGCCCCAGGGCATCGGCGCCGCTGTCGGCCATCTGTTCCAGCCACAAGGCTCCACCTTTGCTGAAAAGGATGACGGGTACTTTGCGGCCATCGTTTTCACGCGTCAGATCGTCGATGATGCGGCTCATGTAGTTCAGGGAGAAGTCACGGTAGTCACGCGGCGTCAACACCCCTCCCCAGGTATCGAAAATCATCACTGCCTGTGCGCCGGCTGCAATTTGTGCATTCAGATAGCTGGTGACAGAATCCGCCAGCTTCTCCAGCAGCGCGTGCATCAGTGCGGGTTGATCAAACATCATGCCCTTGGAGAGCGCAAAATTTTTGGTGCTGCCGCCTTCGACCATGTAGGTCGCCAGCGTCCACGGACTGCCGGAGAAACCGATCAGCGGAACTTCGCCATGCAGTTCACGGCGAATCACACGCACCGCGTTCATCACATAAGCGAGTTCCCCCTCCGGATCCGGAACACCGATGGCATCCACATCGGCTTTACTGCGCACAGGACGCTCGAACTTCGGCCCCTCGCCTTCACCAAAATAGAGACCCAGCCCCATGGCGTCAGGAATGGTCAGAATATCGGAGAAGAGAATCGCCGCATCCAGTGGAAAGCGCTTCAATGGCTGCAATGTAACTTCACAAGCCAGATCAGGATTCCTGCATAAGTCAAGGAAACTACCAGCTTTTTCACGTGTAGCACGATACTCCGGAAGATAGCGTCCAGCCTGACGCATCATCCACACAGGCGTCATGTCCACAGGCTCACGCATCAATGCGCGTAGAAATCGGTCGTTTTTCAATTCACTCACAGGCATTTCCGGATCGGTTGGATAGAAATAAAAAACGCATTCTAGCATGATGTGAAACGGGGATAATGATAACCTCACTGCATGTGGAAACAAGCAACCTTGGACAGTGATCCCCGAATCATTCCAGCAGACTAGAGAGTCCCTATGAGCGGAATTCGTCCCTTCAAAAAGAGTTATCCTCAGATCGCAGAGAGTGCGTGGATCGACGACAGCGCTGTCGTCATCGGTGACGTCGCTATTGGCGATGACAGCAGTGTATGGCCGATGACAGTCATTCGAGGCGACGTCAACAGCATCGTCATCGGCGCACGCAGCAACATCCAGGATGGCAGCGTGCTGCATGTCACCCACGCCGGAAAGCATTATGCAGGCGCCGCACTGAGCATTGGCGACGATGTCACGGTTGGACACAAAGTCATTCTGCATGCCTGCGCCATCGGCGACCGCTGCCTGATCGGCATGGGCGCCATCATCATGGACAACACCAATGTCGAAAATGATGTCATCATCGGCGCAGGCAGCCTGGTGGCGGAGAACAAGACCCTGCAGAGCGGTTATCTCTTTCTCGGCAGTCCAGCAAAAAAGATACGCCAGCTGACCGAGAGGGAGTTGAAGTTTCTGCGTTACTCGGCCGGGCATTATGTTGAGCTGGCAAAAGAACACCGCGCTTCCTCTTAATGACTGCCACACAATGGAACCTGCTGGCGCTGCTTGTACTGCTTCTCGTGGTGCTTTATGCCGGCTATGCTCAGGAGCCTGAATCCCCGACGCAGGCTGGAGACGTTTCAACATACAGGGAGGCGCGTCCACTATTCTGGAGCAAGCTCTACCCCCGGGGTGGGGAAACGCTCTACTGCGGCAAACGCTTCTCCAGCCGCCATGGGAAAAAGATCAACATCGAGCATGTCTTCCCCATGAGTTGGGTCACCAAGACCCTGCATTGCGGCGACCGCAACAAGTGCCGCCGCACCAGCAGGCGCTTTAACCGCATCGAAGCCGACATGCACAACATGTACCCCGCCCTGGCAAAGGTCAACAAGACCCGCAGTGCGATGGCCTACGATCTCATCAAGGGTGAGAAGTACTATTATCAGGAATGTGATTTTGAAGTGGATTTTCACAAACGCAAGGTTGAGCCCACCCCGTCAGCCCGCGGCAAAATTGCACGCGCCATGCTCTACATGGCGGACACCTATAACCTGAAGCTCTTTTCAAAACAGAAAAAGCTGTTGCTGAAGTGGCATCGTGCCAATCCGCCCACCAAAGAAGAGAAGAGCCGCAACCGGCGCATCAAAGAGATTCAGGGCAGCGCAAACCCCCATATTAAATAAAACATTCAATGACCCATTCGACACAATTAAACGCACAGCAAATAACCATCATCGAAGAGAGAGTCAACCACTGCCTCGGACTTGCCGAGCAAAAGTTTCAGCGGAAGATTCCATCCCCGCAATTAAAGTTTGATCTGCGTGGGGCGGCAGCGGGACAGTTTCGCGGCAGCAAGAATCAGGCTGAACTGCGCTTCAACAGCCAGCTCTTCTCTCTCTACTTCGATGACAACCTGGAACATACAGTGCCGCATGAAGTCGCTCACTATGTGGTTTTTCAGCTTTTCATCAGGGGAAAAATAAGAAGCCGCGTGCGCCCGCACGGCAGTGAATGGAAAGCGGTCATGCACCTGTTTGGCGTGCCAGCCGAGGTGCGCCATCAGTACGATGTTTCACAGATGCAGGTTCGCAGGGAGCGCCGTGTGCTCTATCAATGCGGCTGTCAGGAGCACAGGATCGCAATGCGCACACACCGGAAGATGGTGCAGGGACAGCAGCGCGCATGCACCAAATGCAATCAAGTATTGCAAGTTAAATAATGAATCTAAATTATTAAGATAATTATCTAATGGATTTATTAATAAGAGCTTTTTATCTGTATTACTGATAAAGAAGCTGAGAAATTCCGGCGCAATGCGCGGGCTTATTGACACCCTACGGTCCTCTTCTTTGCTTTTGGCCGCCTGGATTACCGCGTCGTTCCACTCCTCGTAATGACAGGTACGTCAGGATCTGGGCAGCGTCACCCCTTTTTGCCCCTGATACTTGCCACCGCGATCCAGGTAGGAGGTTTCACATACTTCGTCGGATTCAAAAAAGAGAAACTGAGCCACACCTTCGTTGGCATAGATTTTTGCCGGCAGTGGAGAAGTGTTTGAAAACTCGAGCGTCACATGCCCCTCCCATTCAGGCTCCAGCGGGGTAACATTGACGATGATGCCGCAGCGGGCATAGGTCGATTTGCCGAGGCAGATGGTGAGCACATTACGCGGGATGCGCAGGTACTCCACGGTGCGCGCAAGCGCAAACGAGTTTGGCGGAATGATGCAAATGTCCGACTTCACATCAACAAAGCTGTTTTCATCAAAGTTTTTCGGGTCGACGATAGCTGAGTTGATATTGGTGAAGATCTTGAACTCATCGGCGCAACGCACATCATAGCCGTAACTGGAAGTGCCATAAGAGATCACCCGGTTGCCGTCTGCATCACGCACCTGCCCCTCGACGAAAGGTTCGATCATGTTGTGCTGCTGCGCCATGCGGCGTATCCATTGGTCGGACTTGATGCTCATGCGGGTCTATCTGCTGTTTGGCGAATGCGGGCATTTTACTCGGCAATAG
>JAUXDV010000167.1 GCA_030620735.1 Gammaproteobacteria bacterium | reverse complement strand
CCATCGATGATGGTGGTCTCTTCCTTGGTGATGATGATGCGCTTGGCTGAACCGAGTTCATTCAGGGTCGCCTTCTCCAGTGACAGGCCAACCTCTTCAGCGATCACGGTGCCGCCGGTAAGAATGGCGATGTCTTGTAACATCGCCTTGCGGCGATCTCCAAAACCCGGAGCCTTGACGGCTGCAACTTTGACGATGCCGCGCATGGTGTTGACGACCAGGGTTGCAAGTGCTTCGCCTTCGACATCTTCAGCGATGATCAGCAGCGGCTTGCTGGCTTTGGCAACGGCTTCCAGCACCGGCAGCATGTCGCGGATGTTGGAAATCTTCTTGTCGAACAGCAGAACCAGAGGCTCTTCCAGGTCGACATTCTGTGCTTCCTGGTTGTTGATGAAGTAGGGGGAGAGGTAGCCGCGGTCAAACTGCATGCCTTCGACGACATCCAGTTCATTCTGCAGGGCAGAACCCTCTTCAACAGTGATAACGCCCTCTTTACCAACTTTCTCCATGGCGTCAGCGATGATGTCGCCGATGCTGGGGTCGGAGTTGGCGGAGATAGAACCAACCTGGGCAATTTCATTGTTATCCTGGCAAGGTCTGGAGATGTTTTTCAGCTCCTCGATCGCAGCAATGGTTGCCTGGTCGATGCCGCGCTTGAGATCCATCGGATTCATGCCGGCTGCAACAGCCTTGAGGCCTTCGCGAACCATTGCCTGCGCCAGAACGGTTGCAGTGGTGGTGCCGTCACCGGCAATGTCGGATGTTTGTGAGGCGACCTCTTTAACCATCTGGGCGCCCATATTTTCGAAGCGGTCAGAGAGTTCGATCTCTTTGGCAACAGAGACGCCGTCTTTGGTGATGGTCGGAGCGCCAAAGCTCTTTTCCAGTACAACGTTGCGGCCTTTGGGGCCGAGGGTTACCTTCACCGCGTTGGCGAGGATGTTGACGCCGGCCAGCATTTTATGGCGGGCGTCATCAGCAAAATGGACTTCTTTAGCAGTCATGATTCAATAGTTCCTGAGTCTGATTTAGCAATTAACTTTCAATGACACCCATGATGTCATCTTCTTTCATTACGAGGATGTCTTCACCGTCAACCTTGACTTCGGTGCCGGCGTATTTGCCAAACAGCACCTTGTCGCCAACCTTGACGTCAAGAGGACGGACTTCGCCGTTGTCCAGAATGGTGCCGCGACCGATGGCGAGTACTTCACCTTCGATGGGCTTCTCGGTTGCGCTGTCGGGCAGTACGATGCCGCCGGCGCTGGTGCGTTCTTCTTCCATGCGGCGTACTACCACACGGTCATGCAAAGGACGAATGCTCATGGATTTTCATCTCCTGATGGATTTCTAAACAGAGCGCTGTTAGCACTCATCAAATTCGAGTGCTAATAATAGGGGCAAAAACAGAAAGGTCAAGGGGAAGGTGGGTATTTTGTCGTAGATTTCTTTTTTTTCCACAGATGAACACAGATAAACACAGACTCTAAGGTGTAAGAAAATCTGTGTGCATCCGTGTTCATCTGTGGATAAATATCATGCTGGCGCCCAAGCTCCAGCTTGGGCGCATGATCCTGGAAGCTGGAGCTTCGGGGGTTAGGTCCCCAAGCTGGAGCTTGGGGACCAGAGTTAACGCGCTACGCGCATAGACTAACCTTCGCCGGAGTGACGGCTTTTGGGGTTTTGCAACTACCTCCATAGATGCCATTTTTTCAAAACTACTGTTTATCTGTGTGCATCAGTGGTTAAACACTCTATGCGGCGCAACAAAAAACCCGCCTTGCAAGGCGGGTTCTCTACCAATCGGGGAAAGATCAGTGTTACTTGATCTTGGCCTCTTTGTACATCACATGCTTGCGCACGACGGGATCATATTTTTTGATCTCCATCTTTCCGGACATGTTGCGCTTGTTTTTGGTCGTGGTATAGAAGTGACCTGTTTTTGCACTGGAGACCAGGCGGATTTTTTCACGAATTGACTTTGCCATTAGATGATCTCCTAAATTTTCTCGCCGCGTGCACGCATGTCGGTCAGGACCGCATCGATGCCGTTTTTATCGATAATGCGCATGCCATTGGCGGATACGCGCAGACGCACCCAGCGGTTTTCACTTGCCACCCAGAAGCGATGCTTGTGCAAATTTGGTAGAAAACGTCTTTTAGTTTTGTTGTGTGCATGGGAAACATTGTTTCCGGAAACGGGACGTTTACCGGTTACCTGGCAAACTTTTGACATGGTGCTAGCCTCGATCAGAATTCGGTTCCAATGCACCTGGAGGAGTCTGAAAATCTGCCCCGGTGCGCGAAGAGGCGAATTTATACCAGAGATGTTGCATAACATCAAGAGAATTTGTAGAAAATTACTCTTTTTCTGATTCAGGATATTGTGTTTGAGAGTGTTGATTTACTATATATTTCATCATCTTGTTGCTGCTTATCGTCGCCAGTTTATCCCCATCTCTCTCGATGAACATCACCGCAATTTTGAGTGAGTTGGCAAGATCCAATCCCCTGCGCGAGCCAATCACGCTGAAGGCGGTTGCCCATGCATCTGCCGAGAGGCAATCACGGCTAATCACTGTCACAGAGGCAGGATTATGCGTCACTGATCTGCCCGTGAACGGGTCGATAAGATGTGAATAGTGTTTACCATCGATGTCGACAAAATTGCGATAATCGCCGGAGGTGGCAATGGCGGCATTGGTCAGGTTCAGTATGGCGGCTGCCGAGCGCAGTTTGTCTATGTGAGGATACTCGATCGCAACTCTCCATGATTCTCCTTGAGGATTTTTCCCTGAAATGCGCATTTCACCACCAATCTCTACCAGGTAGTCCTGTATGCCTGATGCGGTGACAAGCTGTGCGACTTCATCGACGGCATAGCCTTTGGCAATGGCAGAGAGGTCAAGTTGAAGTTGCGGAGTGCTTTTACGCATGCGTTTTGCCGAATCATCCAGTTGCAACTTCTCCAGGCCAATGTGTTGCAGTTTTGATTGAATCTGCGAATCGTCAGGAATTGCCTGCGAGGGAAGGGTGTGCCCAAATCCCCACAGTTCGACCAGGGGTGACACTGTGGGATCGAAAGCCCCCCCCGACTGCTGGTGAATCCGCATCGCCTTCTGCAGCAGAGAGTATGTTTGCGGGGAGACGTCGATCCATTCTGTTGACGTGGCGGTGTTAAAGCGGCTGATCTCTGAATCTGCGCGCCAGGTAGACATGAGGGAGTTGATATTTTCCAGCAACTCCTCGATTTGTGTCTGCAGTTGTCTGCTGTGGGCTTTTGTCGGGGGATTCGAAAGTGTCAGCGACCAGGTGGTCCCCATGGTCTTGCCATGGAGTCTGACAGGGGGTTCTGACGGGGTGCAGCCTGTCAGGCTCAGTAATATCAGCAGAGGCAGAAAGATTGAGGTGGTTTTCATGGGTGCATCCTAAAGAGTTTTGTTTCTGCGTTCAATAGCGCACCAATAGAGTGCACGACATTGAGGTCAATGCCTCTTTTTATCCACAGATGCACACAGATATTTTTCTTTTTTAATCTGTGTTTATCCGTGTTCATCTGTGGTTAAGCATTTTCTCATTTATTTCAGGAATTGGCACGCTAATTGCTTTGGGAGTAACTGCAAGCCGGGAAACCGGCGACAATAACTTTTCACATTGACTGGAGCAGCTAGCAATGAAAATGATAACAGCCATCATCAAGCCGTTTAAGCTGGATGATGTACGCGAAGCACTGGGAGATATTGGTCTCTCCGGTATTACAGTAACCGAGGTCAAGGGCTTTGGCCGGCAGAAGGGGCATACCGAACTTTATCGCGGTGCAGAGTATGTGGTGGATTTCCTGCCAAAAGTGAAGGTTGAAGCGGCGGTTACTGCTGAAATGCTCGATCAGGTCATCGAGGCCATCACCAGGGCGGCGCAGACGGGCAAGATTGGCGATGGCAAAATCTTTGTCTCCGATATCCAGCAAGTTGTACGTATCCGCACCGGTGAAACCGGTTCTGATGCACTCTGAAATCACAGGAGACCTATCGATGAGTAAATTAAAACTATCCAATAAAGTGATGGCAGGGGCGGCAGTGATGGCTGCTGCGGTCCTTCCGTCATTCGCTTTCGCTGAAGATGCCGTACCGGTACTCAACAGTGGAGATACCGCCTGGATGCTGACAGCAACCGCGCTGGTGCTGTTTATGACGATCCCCGGCCTGAGTCTCTTCTATGCCGGCATGGCGCGCGCTAAAAACGGCCTGTCGGTGATGATGCAGTGTTTTGCCATTACTGCCGTCATGACAGTTATCTGGGCGCTTTACGGCTACAGCATCGCCTTTGGCGGCGAGGGAGCCTATTGGGGAGGCCTCGACAAACTGTTTCTTTCGGGTTTGACCGTTGACAGCATGAGCGGCACCATTCCAGAGTCTGTCTTCATGACCTTCCAGATGACGTTTGCCATTATCACCCCGGCGCTGATCGTCGGCGCCTTTGCAGAGCGCATGAAGTTCTCTGCGATGCTGATCTTCATGGTGATCTGGGTCACGGTCGTCTATGCGCCTGTTACACACTGGGTATGGGGCGATGGTGGCTTCCTGGGCGCCATGGGTATCCTCGATTTTGCAGGTGGCACCGTTGTGCATATCAATGCCGGTGTTGCCGGTCTGGTCGCAGCGATCGTTATCGGCAAGCGTAAAGGCTATCAGAAGGTTCCGATGCCTCCGCATAACCTGATGTTCACCGTTATTGGCGCAGCCATGCTGTGGGTTGGCTGGTTCGGCTTCAATGCAGGTAGTGAACTGGCTGCAGACGGCGCCGCGGGTATGGCGATGGCTGTTACACA
>JAUXDV010000261.1 GCA_030620735.1 Gammaproteobacteria bacterium | reverse complement strand
TCCTGCAGCACATAGCCAAGCGGCGTCAGCATCACACCCAACACAAACCAGGCATCGATGCTCATCAGATCCAGCATTGCCTGGTTGCGGCTGATCAGCCCCAGCATGATCAGAAGACTGGTTGCAATCACTGCTGCACCGGCAAATACAAACAGCGCCTTGTAACGCCACAGCAGATCAACCAGATGCCCCAACGGCATTTTTACCGCCCACACAAGTCCGGCCCAGAAGCCGAGCATGGCGAGAAACTCGGCCGAAAGCCCGAGATAATCCTTGACGAAAAAGGTGCCGACAATGCCGGTCAAGCCGGAGATCCCCGCCGCCAGGTAGACCATCAGCGGCGGCAGAAAAGAGAGTCGGAACTGGCTGGAGATCGAACTGCTGTCAACCATGTTTTACCCGCTTTGCGAAATGCATTACTTCATAAATTCCGGCAACCAAATTTTTTACCACGAAAGTCACGAAAAGCACGAAAATAGACAACATGAGTGCTACTTGTAAAACCCCGTCATTCCGGCATGCTTTTAGCCGGAATGACGTCATGAGAGTTTTGCAAGAGGCTCATGAGTGTTCGTGTTTTTCGTGACTTTCGTGGTTAATATTATTCATCCCGTAAGTTTCCATTGCATCATCTCTCCGGCGCGAAAGGGAACCAGTTCTGCATGATCGAATGACAGAACGTCCGGGACGCGCCATGCCTGGCGTTGCAGCGTGATGGTGTCACTGTTGCGCGGCAAGCCGTAGAAGTCCGCGCCATAAAAGCTTGCAAAAGCCTCAAGACGATCGAGCGACCCGGCCTCTTCAAAGACTTCCGCATACAACTCGACAGCTGCAAGCGCCGTGTACATGCCGGCGCAGCCGCAGCCGCTCTCCTTGGCGTTTTTCGCATGCGGCGCGCTATCCGTGCCAAGAAAAAATTTCGGGTTGCCGCTGGTTGCCGCCTCGACCAGGGTGCGGCGATGCTCCTCACGCTTGAGCACCGGCAGACAGTAGTGGTGCGGTCTCAACCCAGCTGTAAAAAGTGCATTGCGATTCAGCAGCAGGTGGTGAGCAGTAATGGTGGCGGCAATCCGTTCTGACGACTCTTTTACGAACTCCACACCCTGGCGGGTGGTCACATGCTCCAGCACCACGCGCAATCCGGGAAATCGTTCGGTGACAGGCATCAGGTGGCGCTCTATAAAAACCCGCTCCCTGTCGAAAACATCCACATCCACGTCTGTCACCTCGCCATGCACCAGCAGCGGTATATCGTGTTGCTGCATTGCCTCCAGCACTTCATAGCAGCGGCTGATGTCAGTGACGCCGCGACTTGAATTGGTTGTCGCTCCGGCCGGATACCACTTTACCGCATGCACACAGGGATCGATGCCAATCTCGTCAGGTAATGTTTCATCGGTCAAATAGAGCGTCATCAATGGCTCAAAACGCAGCCCCTCGGGGATAACATCGAGGATACGCTGCCGATAGGCAAGCGCCTGTTCCGTGGTGGTGACCGGCGGATCAAGATTGGGCATGACGATGGCGCGTGCAAACTGCCGCGCCGTGTGCGGCGCAACCGCCGCCAGCATATCGCCATCGCGCAGATGCAGATGCCAGTCGTCGGGGCGTGTGATGGTAATAGTGTTCATGATGGCATTCCGGTTTGAGAGCAACAATATGTTACATGGTTAACCACGGATGCACACAGATAAACACAGATGAAAAAACCCGAAGAAGGGTGCAATAAGCTTCGCGCACCCACCAAGTCATTGCGAGGAGGCCCTGCCGACGCGGCAATCTTGCTGAGATTGCCGCAGTCGCTTAGGCCCCCTCGCAATGACGGCATTCACACGGGATGATTGAGCAGTTACGCTCTCAGTAGTGATATTATTGAGTCAGAGTCGCTTATCCACTTGACATCCGGCATTTTTTACGCATAATCCTCCCCCAAGCGCCGATTTGATATCCAGATTGCGGGCGCGTTATAAATGCGGCTAAAGCGAGATCGGAATAGTTTATCCAACCCGCTTGAGCTTTTGGCTATAGCGGGTTTTTTATTTTTTAGGAAAAAGCATACATGAGCAACTATATTTTTACCTCCGAGTCAGTCTCGGAAGGTCATCCGGACAAGATGTCCGACCAGGTTTCCGACGCCATCCTCGACGCCATTCTTGCTGAAGACAAGCATGCCCACGTCGCCTGCGAGACACTCTTCAAGACCGGCATGGTCATGATCGCCGGTGAGATCACCACCACGGCCAAACCAGACTACGAGAAGGTCATTCGCGAAACCATCAAAGAGATAGGCTACAACAACTCCGCGATGGGCTTTGACTGGGAGACATGCGCCGTCATGACCGCTATCGGCATCCAGTCTCCGGACATCAACCAGGGCGTTGATCGTGAACGCCCCGAAGACCAGGGCGCCGGAGATCAGGGTTTGATGTTTGGCTATGCATGCACTGAAACCGATGTGCTGATGCCAGCGCCAATCACCTACTCCCACCTGCTGATGCAGCGTCATGCAGAAGTGCGCAAGAGCGGAGAGCTGGACTGGCTGCGCCCTGATGCAAAATCCCAGGTTACCATGCGCTATGATGGCAACAAACCTGTCGCCATCGATGCCGTGGTGTTGTCCACACAGCACACTGACACCCTGAGTCTGGAAGCGCTGCAGGATGCGATTCGCAAGATCATCATCCGGCCTATCCTCGAGCCAACCGGCCTGTTGCATGCCGACACCAAGTTTCACATCAACCCGACAGGCAAATTTGTCATCGGCGGCCCCATGGGCGATGCCGGACTGACCGGACGCAAGATCATCGTGGACACTTATGGCGGCTCTGCTCGACATGGCGGCGGCGCTTTCTCAGGCAAGGATCCGTCAAAGGTTGACCGCTCCGCCGCCTACGCAGGCCGCTATGTGGCAAAGAATATCGTCGCGGCAGGCCTGGCCGAGCGCTGCGAGATCCAGATCTCCTATGCAATCGGTGTCGCCGAACCAACCTCGATCATGGTCGATACCTTTGGCACCGGCAAGATCAGCGATGAGAAGATCACGCAGTTTATTCGGGATCATTTCGACCTGCGTCCCTATGGCATCCTGAAAATGCTGGATCTGCTCAATGCCGACCAGATCAAATATCACAAGACAGCCGCCTATGGACACTTCGGTCGTGAAAACGAGGGCTTCACCTGGGAGATAACCGACAA
>JAUXDV010000200.1 GCA_030620735.1 Gammaproteobacteria bacterium | reverse complement strand
TTCGTCATCACCCTGTCACTGATCGCGGTGGTCTATATCGGCTATGTGGCGCTGGTGCAGAGTGATATGAAAAAGCTCATCGCCTATTCGTCGATTTCGCACATGGGCTTTGTCACGCTGGGCTTTTTCATCGTCTTCATGATCGCCTCCAACGAGAATGCTGAGACAGGCGCGATTCTCGGCATGGAGGGAGGCATGGTACAGATGATTTCGCACGGCTTTATCTCCGCAGCGATGTTCCTGTGTGTCGGCGTCCTCTATGATCGCATGCACTCGCGTGAAATCAGTGATTATGGCGGTGTGGTGAATGTCATGCCGTGGTTCGCCGCATTCATGGTGTTCTTTGCGATGGCGAATGCCGGGCTGCCGGGAACGTCCGGGTTCGTGGGTGAATTCATGGTGATCCTGGCCAGCTTCCGCGCCAACTTCTGGTTCGCTTTCCTTGCCGCGATCACGTTGATCATCGGCGCAGCCTACACGCTGTGGATGGTCAAGCGCGTAGTGTTCGGTGATGTCACCAAGGAGAGCGTCGCTGGACTCACGGACATCAACGCGCGCGAAGCAGTGGTGCTGGGTTCGCTGGCCATCATGGTGCTGGTGCTGGGGTTGTGGCCCGCGCCATTGATCGAAGTGATGGACGCCAGTATCAAAAATCTGGTTGAACACCTCGCTGTGACTAAACTCTAGCGAGACCATATCTCAGACTGACGAGGTATGGAAAACCCTTTTGGCCTCTCGCCAAGACGCAAAGCACGCCAAGAAAACCCTTTGCGTCTTGGCGGCTTTGCGAGAGACATAATTATACTTTGACTCATAATTTATGATGTTGGTTACTCAAGAATTACTAGGGCCGGTCTGATGGAATTTGACAACTCACAACTGATGACGATACTGCCGGAGATCGTATTGCTGACTGGCGCCCTGCTGGTGCTGCTGGTCGACCTGATGGTACGTGACAGCGACCGCATGTGGCCCTATGCGCTGACTCTGGGTACGCTGCTGGCGGCATTTGCGGCGACGCTCTACGTCAGCGGCGGCGACACGGAGATTCTCCTCGGCGGCAACTATGTGCGTGATGCCATGGGCGACAGCCTCAAGGGCGCGCTGCTGCTGATTGCAATCCCGCTGTTTATCTACGCGCGCGAAGGTCTGCGTAAAATGGACGAGTGGCGCACTGAATATCTGACGCTGGGCCTGTTTTCGATTCTCGGCATGATGGTCATGATCTCCGCCAATGGATTCATTGCACTCTACCTGGGGCTGGAACTGCTGACCCTCTCTCTCTATGCATTGGTCGCCTACTGCCGTGACTCCTCCAAAGGCGCAGAGGCGGCGATGAAGTATTTTGTGCTGGGCGCGCTTGCTTCGGGTTTATTGCTGTATGGAATCTCCATGATCTATGGCGCCACCGGAAAGATTGATTTTCCCGGCATCATGCAGCAGCTCTCCGCAAACGATGTTGGCGATGATACGATTTTCATCTTTGGCCTGGTGTTTATTGTTATCGGTATCGCCTTCAAGTTTGGTGCCGTTCCCTTCCACATGTGGATGCCGGATGTCTACCAGGGGTCGTCGACGCCAGTGACCTTGCTGATTGGTTCGCTGCCGAAGATTGCCGCAGTAGCGATTGCGCTGCGTGTGCTGGCCGGTGCAATGGAGAGCCTGCACCAGGATTGGTATATGATGCTGGTGATCCTCGCGATTCTCTCCATGGCGCTGGGAAATATCGTCGCGATTGCGCAGCAGAATATCAAGCGCATGCTGGCCTATTCGACCATTTCACACGTCGGCTTCATCTTTCTCGGCATTCTTTCGGGAACGGAAGAGGGTTACCGGGCGGCGATGTTCTATGCGGTCGTCTATGCACTGATGGCTGTCGGTGCTTTTGGCATCCTCATTGCGCTGGATCGCAAAGGCGTTGTGGTCGACCAACTGCATCAACTCAAAGGCTTGAACGACCGCCATCCCTGGCTGGCGCTCACCATGCTGCTGATCATGTTCTCCATGGCCGGTGTACCGCCGACCGTCGGTTTCTGGGCCAAGCTGTTCGTGCTCGAGGCGGTGGTTTCCATCGACCTGTGGTGGCTGGCAGTGATCGCGGTCTTCTTCTCCATCATCGGCGCTTTCTACTACATCCGCGTCGTCAAGTTCATGTACTTTGACAAACCCATTGATGACGCGCCAGTCGTCGTCGGCGGCGCGGCACAGACGATGCTCGCAGTCAACGGCATGGCGATACTGCTGTTCGGCCTCTTCCCGGTGCTGGTGTTTGGCCTGATGAAGCTTTAAAGGTATTTATTTACCGCAGATGATTTTAGAAGGGGTCGGTGACAAATGAGAATTATTTGTTACCGTCCCTTTTTTTCAAGTGGCATAAGCACTGTTGGTAAAGATGAATCCCTGGCAGATGTTGTTGAAGTTACCTCTCTATCTGCAGCAATCCCGCAATCATAAAAGCCCACCCCGCAATCAAGCTGACTCCTCCTATGGGGGTAATTGCTCCAAACCACCTGGGTGCTCCCAGCGACATGGCGTAGAGCGAGCCGCTGAAGATGATGATTCCCAGCAGCATCAGTAGTCCTGAAATGTAAAAGCTGCGTCTCTCATACAGTTGCATCAAAATCCCACTGGCAAGCAACGCCAATGCATGGAATCCCTGGTAGCGGGCCGCGGTTTCGAACCAGGCGAGTTGTTCCGGAGAGACGCTGTTTTTCAATCCATGTGCGGCGAATGCCGACAGCGCGACATAAAGAAGTCCGTTGACGGCGCCGAGCAGCAGCAGGGTGCGTGCATGGTTGTTCATTTTTTGATTTCCTCAATGGTTTCTGCAGCGATTTCACGAACTTCGGTATCGGGGTCATCAAGCAGTGGTTCGAGTGCTGGTATAACCTCTTTGTCGGCTGTCAGAGAGAGATAGTGGGCGGCGTCGGCGCGCACCTGCTGATGTTCCGAGGTTAACATACTGAGCAGGGGTTTGATCGCAGGTTGGATGAGATGAGTTCCTTCGAACTCCTCGAGTACTGCGCCGATACCGATGCGAACCGCCATCGGAGTCTCGAGGTCATTCAGCAGCATCAGCAGGTCAGGCAGTTGTTGTGGATCACTTTTTATCTGCTCGATGGCTTGTTGCAGGCGGTTGGTTTCCAGCAGGTGGGGGAGATAGTTACTCTGCTGCTGTTCCCTGGCTACAGCGACCCATTTTTCCAGTTCCTGGCCGGTGAGAGCGCCGGAGAGTTCAAGTGTGTTGATCTGTGTCCAGGGGACGCTGCGAACTCCTTTCTGCTGTGCGATTTCCGGATGCTCAACAATGTTGATAATCTCCAGTTTTCCGATTTTTCCAGCTTTTAGCAGTGCAACCAGTGCGGAAATAACAGCAGGACAGTGAGGGCATTGAGGTGTTATAAGGATTGTCGCAGCTGGAGGCGAGGTTAAATTCGAGTCGTCTGGAATTCTCATAAGCCATTGAAAATCATGATGTTGATGTGAGGTTTTACGGGTTGTTAGTTTTATTATCTTAGCAAGATAAAGTCTCTTTATCTATGATGCAGAAAGACTGACTGGTTGATTTGCTCAAAAATCATTATGTTACATCTCCCTGAAGCTGGAATTATGCAGCTGACGGTAGACTAAGAATTCGGGTGTACACCGCTTTTTTTAACACGGGAGTGAGCTGTTTTTGCTCCTTGATCCGGAATAGCAGGTTGCCCCAATAAGCTTCACCAGCTGGTGAAAATCACTGCAGTGAATTTTTTCTTTTATATGAGGAGACTGACTCATGCCAACATTTGTACGTACTGACAAGTGCGACGGTTGTAAAGGCCAGGATAGGACAGCGTGCATGTACATCTGCCCGCACAATCTTATGAAATTGGATAAGGACGGTTCTGAAACCGGCCATGCCATGAAATCATTTAACCAGGAGCCTGATCAGTGCTGGGAGTGCTACTCCTGCGTCAAGATCTGCCCTCAGAATGCAATCGAAGCGCGTCCATACGCTGATATCGTCCCTCTGGGCGCATCTGTACAGCCTCTGCGCGGTACCGATTCCATCATGTGGAGCATCAAGTTCCGCAACGGCACCCAGAAGCGTTTCAGATTCCCTATTCGTACAACGCCTGAAGGTTCTATCGATCC
>JAUXDV010000152.1 GCA_030620735.1 Gammaproteobacteria bacterium | reverse complement strand
ATTCTTATTGATCAGGGGACGGATGATGAATTTTATGATGAAGGTCAACTGCTGCCCGAAAACTTTCAAACCGCCTGCAACAAGATGGACCAACCTCTGACATTAAGGATGCAGGAGGGCTACGACCATAGCTACCATTTTATAGCGAGTTTCATTGGAGAGCATATCGCTTACCATGCGGCGGCGTTGAAAAACAGGATTTGAACGAAGCAATGGAAAAAGCAGGAATCATGGAATCACCCGAAGCATACTTTCTGGAAGCATGCTGTCAGGGTGCGGCGTACTGATCTTGCCCTTTACAGCTGACATGATCGCCCTGACACTGGGCTGGATTGCCTACTTCCTGCTGCACTCTCTGTTGGCATCGCTGATGGTCAAGCGCTGGGTGGAGCGCAACAATCCTCACTGGTTGCCCGCCTACCGCCTGTTTTTCAATGCCATTGCTGTGATACTGGTGCTGCCTCTGGTGTGGTTGACCTATAGCATCGACGCTGCACCGTTATGGCAATGGAGCGGGTCCATGGGCTGGTTGGCGAACGGGCTGGCATTGCTCGCTATTGCCGGTTTCTTGTGGACTATTCTCTACTATGATAGCGGTGAATTCATAGGCACCCGACAGCTACAGGAGCGGGA
The DNA here is from genome assembly GCA_030620735.1 of Gammaproteobacteria bacterium. Taxonomy (GTDB): domain Bacteria; phylum Pseudomonadota; class Gammaproteobacteria; order Chromatiales; family Chromatiaceae; genus Sva-25. Next base: position 4,588 of record JAUXDV010000152.1, on the reverse strand, counting down.
AGCCCGTGTCGAGGATCAGGAACATCTGCACATCTCTCCTGTGCATCGCTATGTACGGCATCCCTGGTATTTCTTTGCGCTGGTTCTTATGTGGACCAGAGATATGAATGCACCTCTGTTGATTACCGTATCCATGGCCAGTCTCTATTTTTTGTTCGGATCACGATTGGAGGAACGCAAGCTGTTGAGCTGCTATGGGGATGCTTATGCCCGTTACCAGGAGCGTGTGGCGGGACTCATCCCGCTCCCCTGGCGTCATCTGAGTGCAGATGATGCCGTCGAACTGGAACGCATGGCGCGCATCCAACAGCAGAGCAAACGCATCGTACAGAAATAAATATTAACTCTTGAAACCTGCTGCCTTATGGCTGCCATCGCAAAAAGGTTTGTTCTTTGATGTGCCGCAACGGCACAGGGCAGCATCATTACCCTGCCAGGCGATGCGGCCGCTGCCGGAGTGGATGGTCAGGTTGCCTTTGACGAGCAACGGGCCATCCGGCAATGGTTTGATGCTGAGTTTGCCTCCTTTTTCGTTTGAACCGGGACCAGTTTCACCCACTGAGCCGTAGTCGCTAAAGCCTGCTTTCTGGTGGCTGTTGTCACAGAATGGCTTGTTCGCGGATTCGCCGCAGCGGCACAGGGCAACGCGAAATTCTATCCCGGGCATGTCTTGCGGCGCTCCCTTCAGTTCCAGGTCACCGATGAAAAAAAGCGGGCCATTGCAGGAGACGACGACACTGTTTTCGCCAACAGGTTGCTCCGGGTTACCTTTCTTGTCAACGTAGCTTAGCGCGCCTGTCGGGCAGCGTTCGATGATCTCGCGGACATCCTCTTTGGAGCTGATGTCCGGAGTGCACCAGGGATCACGTCCCATTACAAACAGCTCACCTTTAGCATTGCCGCACTCGGAAATATGGATACACAGTCGACTGTCCCATTGGACGTCGATCTCGTTGCCGGGGTATTGGAGCTGTTTTACTTGCTTGTCACTCATTGAAAATCCTCAAATTCGGGTGGAGGTATGTTGTGCTTGATGTAAGCAGGTTAGATAAGCAATTGAGATATGTCAATAGTTTACAAGCAGTCCTATGGGATGCTGCTCATTTATACGAATCCAGAAAATTATTTGTGGACGATCTCTGAATTGCTGGCACAATATCGAATCACTTCTGATCGATCATCAATTGAGAAACAAAACATGATTAAAAAACTGGGTGCAGAATTTATTGGAACATTCTGGCTGGTGCTGGGCGGCTGCGGCAGTGCTGTGCTGGCGGCAGGCGTTGCCGATGTCGGTATCGGCTGGCTGGGTAGTGATAATGAGGCATGAACTCTTTAGCTCGTGCATTGTTTCAAATAGGCCGTAGGAGGTAAGCGACGATCTCGCACGTACTGAATAGTTACGCAATTAATACACTGGATTATTGAAAACTGACGCGATTACAAAAAAAATACCTGAGGAGAACACAATGAGTAAACCATCTAAAAACAACCAGCCAAAAGCGTCGAAGGTCTACCTGGTCGGCGGCGGCATCGCTTCACTGGCAAGCGCAACGTATCTGATCAAGGATGCGGGAGTGCCTGGTGAAAATATCCACATCCTGGAACAGGATGACATTGTAGGCGGTGCACTTGACGGTTCTGGAGAGAAGGAGGAGGGGTTTGTTGTGCGCGGCGGAAGAATGCACGAAGAGCAGTATGTCTGTTACTGGGACTTGCTATCGAATATTCCTTCCTATGAGGATCCCGACATTTCGATCAAGGATGAATCCTTTGAATTCAGCTCGCGATTTGTCTCCAATGCGCAGGCACGGTTGCTAAAAGAGGGTAAAAAAATTGATGTCTCCAGCTTTGGGCTCGACCTGTCGGATCAGGCGGATCTGCTGAAACTGACATTTGTCTCCGAGAGTTCACTGGATAACAAGACTATCGAGGAGTGGTTCGACGATGGGTTCTTCAAAACCAACTTCTGGTACATCTGGACATCGATGTTCGCATTTCAGAAATGGAGCAGCGTGGCCGAGATGCGGCGTTACATGAAACGCTTTATCCATCTTGTCGAGGGATTGCACAAGATGGGCGGCATCATGCGTACAAAATATAACCAGTACCACTCCGTCGCCCTGCCGATGAAGCGCTACCTGCAAGAGAGAGGAGTGCATTTTGATATGCAGACCCAAGTTGTCGATATCGATTTCAATCTCTCTGAAGAGAGTAAAACGGCCACGGTATTACAGGTTGTCGACAAAAATGGCGCAGCAAATGAAATCGCTCTGGGAGAAAACGATTACGTCTTCATCACCAACGGCTCCATCACCGAAAGCTCCGATAATGGCTCATGGTCAAGAGCAGCGGTGTTAAAAGAGAAATCATCATCGGGCGCCTGGATGCTGTGGGAGAAAATCGCTGCCAAAGATGAGGCTTTCGGCAATCCTGGCGTCTTCAGCGACAACATCGATCTACAAAAATGGTACTCATTTACCGCCACGCTCAAAGACGACACTTTTCATGAATACATGGAAAATTTTTCCGGCAATACAGACGGAACAGGTGGACTGGTCACGATGATAGACTCCAACTGGCTGATGTCCATCGTGATCGCCCGCCAGCCGCATTTTCCCAACCAGCCGGATGACGTACTGATATTCTGGGGCTACGGCCTCTATCCGGATAGAGAGGGAAATTACGTCAAGAAAAAGATGTCGGAATGCAACGGCGAAGAGATGCTGGAAGAGCTGTGGTATCACCTCAAGGTTCAGGAGTTGATGAAGCCGATTGTCGATGCAGGAAAAGTCAACTGCATCCCGGTAGCCATGCCGTTTATCGACAGCCTGTTCATGCCGCGCGCGGAGGGCGACCGCCCTGAAGTTCTGCCGCAAGGGGCGACCAACTTTGCGTTCCTGGGACAGTTTGCCGAGGTCGAGGATGACTGTGTCTTTACAGTCGAATACTCGGTGCGCTGTGCCCAAATGGCAGTTTACGGACTCTTTGAGACAGAGAAAGAGGTGCTGCCGGTGCATAACTCGATCTATAACCCCGGCGTGTTGATGCGAGCCGCCAAAGCGATCAGCAGGTGATGGATTTAGCTCTTACTTATCGGCAGCGATCTTTACCATAATGTGCGCATACGGGGTATCCTTCCACATCACGTACACAGGATCATTCGGGTCTGTGGATAGTCCTGCAAGCATTGCACTATCGGGAACAACGACCATCAGATGAGGCCCCTCCTTTATCCAATCGTCACTTTTATCAGGTTCTGTAGCATAGGGGTCGCTGTTGCTGACTCCAAGGGCTGTGCCTTCTCCAGCCAGCATGTACGAGACGCTGAATTTATCGTGCTTGAAGCTCTTTTTGTTCAACATCGCGGTTATGAGGGAATCCCAAACCGCCTCGTTGCACATCGGGCCGATGATCTTTTGTTGCGGATAACAGGTGTAGCTGTTTGATCCCTTTCGCAGGACAGTGCCATCAGGCGCCTTGATGGTAGCGTTTGCTGTGACGGCAGGAGGGCCGGCGCTTTCCGCGCTCGAAATCATCGTCTCCTTGTCATCCGCCAGTGCCAGGCCGCTTCCAAGCAGCCCAAAACATAGACATGCAGTGATAAATTGACTTTTCATAGTAGCCCCCATTTTGAATTCCATGTGGTGTGGTCCTGTGTATGCGGCCACACCACATTTCCTTTGAGTGCTTAGATGCATCCACAGTCCAGATCAGGATTTTTACGACCAATTGAATCAAGTGAGGTCGGGGTGTGTGATGGCATCACATGTCCAATCTCATCACCCGCAAAAAGGTCACTGTTTCCAGCATATGTTTCTGCAACAGGATCAACAGAAACCGAGGACTCTGTCGTATAACCCTGGTAATTAGCGGTAAAATCAGGATTTTGGAAAACATCTTCCCAATCGGCTGTAGCCGCAGTAGCGACTAGCATCAGTGTTGCAGCAAGTATTATTTTCATGGCTCAATCTCCTATGTGTTGAAAGAGGGGCAATTCACCGCTCTTACTCTATATATAGACAATCTAAATGAGAAGTAATAACAATAATTGTGCGGGATTATGCAATATGAAGATTTCAGACAATTTCCAGCTACTTTGAAAAGAGGAGTTAAATTAAGCGCATTAAGGTGGAAATCGACCAATATCATATGGTTACAGGGGTTGGTGGTAACTTCTCAATAAGCCCGTGTACTTCGCGGCCGGAAGACCGCTCCTACGACATTTGCTGGCTTCAGCCGTAGGAGTGGTCATCTGACCACGATAACAAGTCACTCTTGATGATTTTGCTTTATCGTCTATGCTTTATTTATGTCAGTTGAGATGTGGAAGTGGTTGGTTTGGTGAAGTGTGATGCACCTGTTGATAGATAGTCTGCTTCGCTGTTTGCTGCCCGTGAAGCGAAGCATTGGGTGAAATCCACCTTAGTCGCTGTCCAAAAATAACTTCCCGATCCTGCTGGCCCTGTTGTCCGTCTTCTGCGTTCCAGCAAGAGTTACATAACGCTGCTATGCGCCCCTTGCTGCGCCTTGAAGACGAACAACATTGCGGCGCGATATCGGGAAGTTATTTATGGACAACTCCTTA
>JAUXDV010000324.1 GCA_030620735.1 Gammaproteobacteria bacterium | reverse complement strand
TCTGCGGTCGTGCTTTTGCTTCTCTTCTCTGCTGCAAACGGGCAGGAAGCAGACAGCGACCATGACGGCGTCACGGATGCATTGGACAAATGTCCAAATACTGCTCAACTGAAGAAGTTGCCTGCCAACTTCAAGTATGCGCCGGCTGTAAACCCGGAAAGATTGAAACCGGGGGAACAGGCCTACCCTGTCGATAAAAACGGTTGTGAGCCAGATACCGATGGAGATGGCGTGGTCGACAGCCGGGATTTTTGTCCGGATGACAGCAAAGAGGCGCTTTCCAGGGGTATTGCTGAAAACGGCTGTCCAAAGCACAGTGACCAGGATGGCACGCCTGACTACCGCGATCAGTGCCCTGATACAGAGCGCGGGGTCAAGACGGATAAGAGTGGATGTGAAATATAGCGGTTCTCCACCGACTATAAAAGCTGAAAGCAGCCCACCATTTTCCAGGCATCAATACATAGCGTATGGCTGATCAGCGCCCGAATGGTTGCGGCAAGCCTGGATTTACTCTTGCCCTCGCGGTGCATTTCAGGTATATAAATCAACTGGTTTCCACCTCGCCATGTGGCTGTGGTTCAGGAGCCAATTGGTAACTTCTCAAAAAGCTCGTGTAAAATCGAGCCTGCATAGGATGTGCTGAGCTTGCGAAGCGCATCGACCATGTATGATGCGCCTCGTGCCTCTGCACATCCTATGAACTATTTTGACACAAGTACTGTTGCTCTATCAGCACACACGGACTTTTTGAGAAGTTACAAATTATCGTGACAATTCACTGATTTGGTGCATTTTTCTGCTCCATCGCTACAAGGCGCGCCGAATATAGGTGTAACTCTTTCTACTGTGCAGTGTATTTCGGGACTAACTGATTCATCAGTTCATGATTCCGCTTTGCCAGCTCTTTTTCAACCTCTCTGAGCAACTGCAAATAGACCTTCGCCCGCCGAAGCATGGCTTCATCATGATGCGTTTTCATCATCAAGGTGATGAAAATAATGCATTAGACATTTCTTGATGTCGGAGTAAAATTTAGTCGGCGTACCGCTAAAAGGTTCGCGCCGGAACCAGCATATCCCATATTCATGTGGGCCAGATGCGTTCACAGCGACGCTGAAAAGTCGATTCCAATCCTGCGCAAACTCAAATAATGCACGAACTATTTGAGGAGTTGTGATTCCTAATAGATATGCATTTGATCGTGCGATGTATACAAGTATTACCATTTTTCAATCAATTCATCATCACCTGGTGAGATGAAGAGAGCCCCTTCCTGATTTGTCGAGGAACACACTATGAAACGCATCTACATTCCACTCTTTGCTGTTTATGTCTTCCTGGGCGCTACCGCCCTGGTGGCTGAAGAGTCCGTGCAGCCGACGGTCGAGGCTGCGACGGCAAAACCTGACGCGGCAAAGGCGCAAGAGGCTTTGGCCGCTACGAATGCAAAGCCGGAAGATGAGGTCGCCGAGCTTGGCTGGCCGCGCGAGTATGACCATGATGAAGGGCAGGTGGTTGTCTACCAGCCGCAGCTGGACGAATGGAAGGATTACACCACGCTGACAGCAAGGGCGGCGGTCTCAGTGCAATTCAAGGGGAGTGATGAGTTTCTGTATGGGGCGGTCTACTTCAAGGCGACGACCGAGGTGGATAAGGAGGAGGATGAGGTGCTGCTGGACGACTTAACAATCACCAAAATGCACTTTCCCGATATCGATGACGAGATTGTTGCAAAAGCCGGCGACCTGGTGACCAAGGCGGTTTCTGTCAAGGGAGGCACGATTATGTCGCTGGATCGCCTGGTTGCCGATCTTGAGGCCGACAACCAGAATATCAGCGAGGTTAACCTCAATCTCGATCCCCCCCCGATCTTCTATAGCGATAAACCAGCCATTCTGCTTGGTTTCATGGGCGAGCCCTCCTTCAAGCCGGTCGAGGGTGTCGATGGATTGATGTTTGCCGTCAATACCAACTGGGATCTGCTGCTGGATGTCTCCACATCCACCTATTATCTGCTCAACGGGGAGAGCTGGATGGAGACAGCCGATCCGGTCAAGGGGCCGTGGAAGAACACACAGAAACTGCCGGAGTCATTCAGCAAACTGCCTGATGACGATGACTGGGGGGATGTCAAAGAGCATATTCCGGGGAAAGCGGCCGAAGA
>JAUXDV010000176.1 GCA_030620735.1 Gammaproteobacteria bacterium | reverse complement strand
TATAAAACTCGAACGCCTTCTGCTCGAAGCTTGTCGCAACTTTCAGGATCTCGCCGAGACTCTTTTTTGATTTGATACGCTCGTATGAGGCGCTGTGGCCTTCTGCATGTTCACTCATTATTGCTGCTCCCTTCATTCAGATAACTCTCGATACTGGCGGCGACTCGGTGTCCGTCAGCGACGGCATGCACCACGTCCGGACCGTGCACCATGTCGCCGGCTGACCATAGCCATGGCACCGATGTCACGCCGTTTTCATCGGCCTGCAGGCGGCCGCGGTTCCATTCCAGCTCTTCTGTCAGCGCTTCACCAAACAGCGAGATATCGCTCATCTGGCCAATCGACTCGATCACCATGCCACCATGATGCAACTGTTCATCAGCCTCATCATAACTGGGAGCAAAACGTCCGTCTTTGTCGAAGATAGACTTCACACCAAGTGTCGTCAGGCCCTCAAGCTTACCATTTTTATCAATGACGCACTCCTTGGGACCACGGCTGTCAAGGATCACAACCCCCTCCTCGCGCGCCTCCTTGACCTCTTCCGCATCGGCCAGGAAGTGATCGAAATCTTCCAGTGCAGAGACCGTCACGGCGACTTTCCCATACTGGCTCTTCTGCATACGCGCCAGGCTGCGCGCAATATCCATCGCCACGTTGCCTCCGCCGATAACCACCACGGATTCAGGCACATCAAATGATTCTCCTGCGGTGATCATACGCAGCAGATCGACAGACGCCCTCACATGTTCATGATCAGAGCCGGGAATACGGGTGGAACGACCCTGCTGCAGGCCGATGGCCACAACCACAGCGTCGAATTCCTGCTTGAGCTGCTCCATTGTAATATCGCTGCCGATGCGCACATTGCACTCGATCTTGACGCCAATGGACTTGATGACATCGATATCTGCATCGAGACGGTCATAGGGCAGACGATACTCCGGGATGCCGTAACGCGTCATGCCGCCAGGCTTGTCCAGCGCCTCGTAGACAGTCACGGCATGGCCATTTTTCGCCAGGTCGAAGGCGGTCGTCAGACCGGCTGGTCCGGAGCCGATAATGGCGATTTTTTTGCCGCTGATAAAATCAGCCTTGCCTTCTGCGACAATCTCTTTGACACGTTCGTCGGAGACCGCATCCATGGCATAACGCTTGAGCCAGCGAATCGCAACAGGATCGCCGCGTCTGCCAATGGAGCAGGCAGTCTCGCAGCGATGCGTACACACGCGTCCGCAGACATGCGAAAAGGGGTTGGTGCGATACATCTGGCGCACTGCCTCTTCGGCGTCACCCTCCCAGATGGCGCGGATATATTCCGGCGCATGCATATTGGTCGGACAGGAGTCGTGGCACATGCCGCACTGTACACAGCGTGATGCCTCGATGATTGCCTGCTGTTGAGTAAAGCCATCGACAATCTCATCAAAGTTGTCGCTGCGGCTTTCGGCTTCCATCTCGGCCATCGGCTGACGCTCGAGATCGACCAGGTCTGCATCCTCGGTCTTTGACCAGCCCTTGGGGAAAAACTTGTCATGGATGCCTTTGGGATCAGGCAGAATGAAATAGCTGTCGAGCTCATCCTCGCGGCAGGTATGCACATACTCCTGCGTCAGCGAGATAGAGCTCGTCGGACAGATATCGACGCATAGACCGCACCAGCAGCAGCGCCCGTAATCGATCGCCGGACGCTCGTTTCTGATGCCCATGACAGGATCATGGGGCAGCCCCGGTATTTTGACCATGGTGATCGCGGCATTGTCACACACCTTCTGACAGGTGCTGCAGCCGATGCAGACATCCCAGTCATTGACATGAAAACCGCGATAGTTGTCGGCGGCAATGCGCGGCTCGAAAGGCACGGTGACAGGCTTGCGTGAAAAAAAACCCAGGCTCTTGAACGGCCCGAGGATACTGCCTTTATCCTTGTACGATATGTCAGACATCAACGGTCAACCTCGGGTGGACAGGCATCCAGTGAAAACATGATTTGCGCGACATCTTCAAGACGTGAACCGACCGCCAGTTTCTCCAGCACCTGCACGGCATGCATACTGGAGGGACCGCGCACATGCACCCGGTAGGGCTTGTCGCCGCCATTGGAAACCACGTAGTAGGCCAGCTCGCCCTTGGATGACTCGACACGCGTATAGGTCTCACCGGCCGGAACATTCCACGCCAGCGGATTGGGTATGGGACAACGCACAGCGCCTTTGACTGACGGCAGATGCTTGATTATCTGGCGCAGGATGCGGATGCTCTGTTTCAACTCGGCGCGGCGCACCAGGTTCCTTGAGAGTGCGTCACCACCGGGTTCAGTGACAATATCGAAATCGATTTTGTCATACACCAGGTAGGGATCATCCCGCCGCACATCGAATGCAAGGCCTGTCGCCCGCAGATTAGGACCGGTGACTCCCCATTTCAGCGCCTGCTCCTGGGTCATGGCGCCGACGTCGCGCGCACGCTTGATGAAGACCTGGTTTCTGAAAAATAGGCTGTCGTAATCCGGCAGGCGGGAATCGAGATAATCGAGCAGAGTCCCGAGCCTGTCGAGAAAACCATCCGGCATATCGCGGCGCACTCCGCCGGGGATATTGTAGATGCTGTAGACCCGGCCTCCGGTCAACTCCTCGAAACGGTCAAGAATCAGATCCCGGTCGGCAACTCCCCAGAACATCGGCGTATACATACCGGTGGTGGCAGCATGTCCACCAAAGGCAAACAGGTGCGCAGCCAGGCGCGACATCTCCAGCTGCATGACGCGCAGCCACATGGCGCGTTCGGGTATTTCAAGGCCGCACAACTCCTCGATGGCGAGTGAGTAGCACACCTCCATCGGCACGGGATCCGGAACGCAGATACGTGGAACCAGTGCAATATTCTGTATCCACAGGCGCCCCTCCATGAGCTTCTCGAAGCCGCGGTGCAGATAGCCTGCATCAGCGCGGGCCGAGAGCACTTCATCGCCATTGAGTTTGACTCTGAAGGCGTAGTTGCCTTCGATGCCGGGGTGGTTGGGACCAAAATTCAGTTCAAACTCATTGCTGGGCGGCTGCTTGATCGCCTCGTAATTTTCCGGTCGCATCAGCGCACATCCTCCGGCCTGGTGGTAATTCCACCACCCTCGGCCTCGATATCCTTGAGCCACTGCGGATGGTACTCCTCCCAGTTGAATGTCTGGTTGACAAAAGCCTCGGAGTCGAAATCCTTGCGCATCGGCGGCGGACCATTCCACTCGGTGAGAATAAACTTCTCCATGTCCGGGCTGCCCTCGAAATAGAGACCGAACATCTCGTGGATGTCGCGCTCAAAAAAAGCAGCGGGCGTGTAGAGATCATAAACTGACAAATAGACACCGGGCTCGCGGGAAATCCGGGTATGCGCAGAGACCAGTGAGTTGGTTTCATAGGACCAGACGTGGTAGACAAGTTCAAACTCATCATCCTCGATCCAGTCAACGCAGCTGATTGCCGAAAGATGCACATAGCTGGCGCGCCCCTGCAGCAGCTCCAGCAGCGCAGGCAGCGCCTCCGGGGCAATATCAATGCGTACACGGCGTGAATTCTTGCGCTTGAACTGGATAATCTTGATATCTTTGAGCAGATCGTCCAGCCACAGATTGAGTTCTTTACTCATTGTTTTTCTCCCTGGGATTTTCTCCCTGGATCTTCTCCCGTTTCTCACCCAGGCTGAACTCAAGCGCCTCCAGCGGCTGCTGGTGCTTCTGCAGCAGGGCAGTATGTTCACCCAGGGTCTGGTCCGTCATCAATCCATAGTGTTCCGCTTCGGCAATAATGTCGGTCGGCGTCTGCCAATCCTCGCCAAACAGCTGCTGCTGATTGCCGAGATAGTGATCATAATTTTGAAAATAGCGCTTCCAGTTGTCGGCGCGTCCGCTCTTGATATCTCCCATGAGATCACGCAAGCCACTGATCACAGCCTCGGGTCTGGGCATACAACCGGCGATATAGATGTCGACCGGCAGGTACTCCTTGAGAACCTTGGCCGTGGCGTAGCTCTGCCAGTACATGCCGCCGTTGACCGTACAGGAGCAGATGCCGATCACATACTTGGGCGAAGGCATCTGCTCATAGGTGAGGATGATGCGTTTCAGGGTCTTGACCGAGACATAGCCGGTAATCAGCAGGATATCCGCCTGGCGCGGTGTCACCATCGGCTGGATGCCGAGGCGCTCCATGTCGAAACGCGATGTCATTGCCGGCGGCAGTTCGATCGCTCCGCAACCGGTGCAGTAGTGCAGCATGAACATCGAGCGCGACTGGCAGAAACGCACCAGTTCATCGAAGACATTGGCGAGAGGATTGCTGCGTTTAACATTGCCTTCCGCTACGGAGATCTCCTGGCGCACAGGAATTTTATCGAGTTCGTTCATTTCATCACCACTGCCAATCCAATGAGTCCCAGCAACATTGGCCACTTCCACATCAGGCGCAGTACATCCTCGGTGCGATAGCGGGGAAAGAGATAGGCGACCGACATGGGAATGGCAACCACCAGAAAGATTTTCGGCAAAAAGGTTATCCAGTAGACACCGCCGCCAAGAAACAGCGTGGTGAAAATCACCCCTGC
>JAUXDV010000303.1 GCA_030620735.1 Gammaproteobacteria bacterium | reverse complement strand
CCACCATTGACCGGCTCACCCTCGAATGCACCATTCAGATCAACCAGATGCAGGCGTCGAGCACCGGCATCAACCCAGCGTTTTGCCATCGAGACCGGATCGTCCGAGAACACCGTATCGTCGTCCATGCGCCCCTGCCGCAGACGCACGCATTTACCATCCTTGAGATCAATCGCAGGAATTATCAGCATAATCAGAATTTCCAGTTTACAAAGTTTTTCAGCAGCTGCAGACCATCATCAGCGCTTTTTTCAGGATGGAACTGCACCGCAAATAGATTATCCCTGGCAATCGCGCAGGTGAAACGCTCACCATAATCCGTGGTTGCAGCAATCAGATCGTTCTCTTCAGGAACCACAAAATAGCTGTGTACAAAATAGAAGCGGCTGCGATCCGCAATGCCTTGCCACAGAGGATGATCGATGCTCTGCTCAACCTGGCTCCAGCCCATGTGCGGAATTTTCAATGGCAGACCATTATCCCCCATGAAGTCACCAGAGAAATGCTGCACCTTGCCGGGCATCATACCCAGCAGATCGGTGCCGCCGTTCTCCTCGCTGCGATCCATCAGCACCTGAAGCCCCATGCAGATCCCCAGGAAAGGCTTGCTTGTTGCAGCTTCACGCACAGCGCGCTCAACATGGTGGTCGCTGATGGCCGCCATGCAGTCGCGTGCAGCGCCCTGGCCAGGGAAAACCACGCGGTCGGCGTCATGAATCACACTGGCATCGTCGCTGACGACGACCTCAGCATCCACGGCGACATACTCAACAGCCTTGGAAACCGAACGCAGGTTTCCCAGGCTGTAATCAACAATAACTATCTTTTCCATGAGCCAGGGCGCCTCTGTATAAATCCATGGGATGGGGGTTAGGGGGAAGGGCAACCCGGATGCCGATTATAAACCATTGGTAGATATCCCTTGCCCCGTAGAAAAACTTGCGGGAGCGCTCTGATCAAGGCGCGTAGCAACTTGATCAGAGTGATCCCTTGGTTGACGGCATCTTGCCCGACATGCGCGGATCGGCTTCAATCGCCATGCGCAGTGCGCGGCCAAACGCCTTGAAAAGGGTCTCTGCAATATGATGCGCATTACGGCCGCGCAGATTATCGATATGCAGCGTCACACCGGCATGATTGACAAACCCCTGGAAAAACTCGACAAACAGGTCGGCATCGAAGTCACCTATGGTGCTGCGCCTGAAATCGACGGCAAACTCCAATCCGGGGCGACCGGAGAGATCGATCACCACACGCGTCAATGCCTCGTCCAGCGGCACATAGGCGTGGCCATAACGGTAGATGCCCTTTTTGTCACCCACAGCCCGGGCAAATGCCTGTCCCATGGTGATGCCGATATCCTCGACAGTGTGGTGGTCATCGATGTGCCTATCACCTTTGGCTGTGATCTCAAGATCCACCAGCCCGTGGCGCGCGACCTGATCGAGCATGTGCTCCAGAAAAGGGATCCCGGTATCAAAAGAGGCGCTTCCATCACCATCCAGATTGATGGCGACCCTGATTTGAGTCTCCAGCGTATTACGTTCGACTTCGGCTGTTCGTGACATGGTCTTTTGATCCGTCGATGGATTAATCAGGGTTATTGTAGCGGAGTTTCATCGCGCACACGCAGGAAAACCGCAAAACGCGGCACACCGTTTTTTGTAAATCCCTGGTATCTGTATGTTATACGACTGGAGATGGGCGGAGGATCGGCTCTCTGTTCCCTGGTAAGACCACTGCCGACATAAAATACAACACCGTCATCACTCCTTACTTTGAGAGAACCTGTCATCCCCGCAAACTTCCCCTTGCCCGGCCGATAACCAATCACTGTTGCTTCAGCATCCGAAAATTGTTTCAGTTTCAGCAGATCATTGCTGCGCCCATTTTTGTAGAGCGCTGTCGCACGATGCAGCATCAAACCTTCGCCGCCATCGTCAATCACGGATTGCAGCAGCTGCATCAACTCTCCATTGCCTGCAACCCTGTGCTGTCTGATCATGGCGAGAAAGGGGGAGGCAGATTGCTCCACCAGTTGCCGCATCGACTGCAAACGCCGAGTGAATCTCCCCTGGTGCTGCGGCAGGTCGAACACCATCAGGCGCACCTGTTTCCAGCCATCATGCGGCGTCATTTTCCTGACAACGCCGCTAACCTCATCATAGCGCCCGCGTCCTATCCACAACTCACCATCCAGGGGCTCCTGCGGAAAACCCTCGGTGAACCAGGACGGGGCGGAAAAATGATATCCCCCTCTCGATACAAGTTGGCGACCATCCCAGCGGGCGCGCACCCCGTCGAATTTTTCACTCACCCAGTAATCGCCGACATCGACATCCTGATGGTACCTGGTCGCCAGCATCAATACAGGCTTTCCGCCCGCCAGAATTTCAGGGAGGTAAAATAGAGCTGCGACAGAGAGCATCGCCAGCAACCATTTTGCGTCCTTGCATATCGTCATCATAGTGAACCCTTCCTTGAGTTGATCGTTG
>JAUXDV010000025.1 GCA_030620735.1 Gammaproteobacteria bacterium | reverse complement strand
TGAAAAACCATGCGGTACATGATAATGGTGAAGAGTACGATCCAGAAGAGCAGGCCGATACTGAAGAAAAACCAGTTCAGCTCCATGGATGCATTCTCAACCCCGGCAAGCGGCACCAGGATGTTGCCAACCACAGGGATAAACCATGCCGGGCTGATGTGATGAATTTCAAAGTGGTCGTGATGAATCCAGCGTGTCAGAATCAGCAGTGTCAGTAAGAGTTGCCCTGCTGCGCCGACCTGCCAGCTGAGCAGGGCTATCGCCGGTGTCCAGGTTGCCAGGAAGGTGCCGATGAGTATCAGGCTGATGGTGATGGTGGGGAAAAAACTCAGCATCACCGGGTGATTGAGTTCTGCACGCACAGCATCAGGATGGCGGATCAGTTTAGCCGTATAGGTTCCGATCAGAACCAGGAACAGGGCAATAGTGAGAGCAGCAAAAAACTCAACGGGAGTGTATGCAACCAATCCAAGCTCCTCGACCTTCATCATCACCAGGGTAAAACCGGAGAGCCCCATGATCATGGAGAAAAAAGAGACCGGGAAATAGGGGAGGCGCGGCTGCTCGTTCATGTTGCTTTCTGCACGGAGAGATGGATGAGTTATGGAAGCTCAGGTTTATTCGCCATTGCGAACAATGAAAACAATCCCAGGCATCTGGTTATATACTGGGAGATTGCCGCGCTGCGCTCGCAATGACGGAGCTAGCCGTCATTGCGAGGAACGAAGCAATCTCAGCTTCCTTACGTTTATTGCAATGAAAATAGTATCACAGATAAATTCCGGTTGAGTCGCGCGGTCACACGCGTAATAATAGAAAACGTTTTTATATAAAGAAAATAGCGTCCATGAGAATAGGGGTTGTCAAAGAGAGTGTTGCAGGCGAGAAGCGCGTTGCAATGATACCGGAGGTGGCGAAGAAGCTGGTCGGCAAGGGATTCTCGCTGCTGCTTGAGCAGGGTGCGGGGGAAGCAGCACACTATCACGATGATGATTATCGTGCGGCCGGAGTTGAACTGGTTGAGCGCAAAGCGGCGCTGGATGCCGATATCGTGATGATGGTGCGTAAAGCAGATCTCGATGATGTTGCCGCCATGCATGATGGCGCCATCTATATCGGACACCTCGAACTCTGTGAAGTTGAAGAGGTAATCCCCGCGATGCTGGCAAAAGGGATCCGTCCCATCGCCATGGAGAAGATTCCGCGCATCTCGCGTGCGCAATCCATGGATGCCCTCTCATCACAGAGCAACATTGCGGGATACCGCGCCGTGATCGAGGCAGCCGCGCAGTACAAGCGTTTTATTCCCATGATGATGACATCTGCCGGCTCCTCCAAGCCGGCGCGCATCATTATCCTCGGTGTCGGCGTTGCCGGTCTGCAGGCGATTGCGACTGCCAGACGCCTGGGCGGTGATGTCTATGCCTATGATCTTCGTCCGGAAACCAAAGAGCAGATCGAGTCCCTGGGCGCCAAGGCGATTGAACTTGATGTGGGTGAAAGCGGTTCCGGCGAGGGTGGCTACGCCAAAGAGCTTTCAGACGAGGCCAAAGCCAGGCAGCAGCAGCTGCTTGCCGATGAGCTCGCCAAGGCGCACATTATTATTACTACGGCATTGATTCCCTGCCGTCCTGCGCCTGTCCTGATTCAGGAGGATGTGGTCAAACGCATGCGCGAAGGCTCTGTCATTATCGATCTGGCCGCAGCCAACGGCGGCAACTGCACGCTGACCGAAAAAGAGCAGGTGGTCGAGAAACACGGCGTCATCCTGGTCGGACACACCAACTATCCATCGATGATGGCGTCTGATGCGAGCGCATTCTATGCCAACAACCTCTTTAATCTGCTTGGCATCATGGTCGACGAGGGTGAAGAGGGCCTGGTATTAAAAGACCTCGATGAAGATGAAATTACCAAAGCTTCCCTGATCACCTCGACTGACTGATACCGTTCCGGAGAACAAATCCATGCCTGAAACACTGGTCGCACTCTATATATTCGTTCTCTCCTGTTTCATCGGTTACTGGGTGATCTGGGGAGTTACGCCATCTCTGCATACACCGCTGATTGCCCTGACCAATGCCATCTCGGGTATTGTGATTGTCGGCGCGCTGTTGGTAACCGGACTCGAAGGAGTGGGGACGACTGCTGAAATCATCGGGTTTTTCGCGGTGCTGCTCGCTTCGATCAATGTCTTTGGCGGTTTCCTGGTGACAAACAGGATGCTGGCCATGTTCAACAAAAAGAAGAAATAGGAACCTGATGATGGAAATATCTGTAAATGTTCAGGCCATCGCCTACCTGGTATCGGCGATTCTTTTCATTCTCGCCCTCAAAGGACTGACGCATCCAGCATCGGCGCGGCGTGGCAACTACCTTGCCATGGCGGGCATGGCAATCGCCATCGCTGCCACCCTGATGGGATCAGAAGTCAGGTCTTACGGTTTTATTCTGGCGGGAGTCGCCGTTGGCGGCGTCATCGGAACTGTCATTGCCCTGCGTATCCAGATGACGGCGATGCCGCAGCTGGTTGCAGCACTGCACAGCTTCGTGGGCATGGCCGCGGTGCTGGTAGCCCTCGGCACCTTTTTGAACAAGCAGGCTGACGGCCTGCTCAACGGCGTGCTGATGGGTGAACTGTCGGCGGGCATTATCATCGGTGCGATTACATTCTCCGGTTCGGTGATCGCCTTTGGCAAACTGCAGGGAATGATCTCCGGCAGGCCGGTCAAATTCAAGGGACAGCACCTTTTGAATGCGCTGCTGGCCATCGCCACCATCGGTTTTGCCGTACACTTTGCACTCACCGAAAGCACGCTGTCACTGGCCATCATGACACTACTGGCCTTTATCCTGGGTTTTACCCTGATCATTCCGATTGGCGGCGCCGATATGCCGGTGATCGTCTCCATGCTGAACTCCTATTCAGGCTGGGCTGCTGCTGCAACAGGTTTCACACTGCAGAACAACCTGCTGATTATCGTTGGCGCACTGGTCGGTTTTTCCGGCGCCATCCTCTCGCTGATCATGTGCCGCGCCATGAACCGCTCTATTTTCAACGTCGTGTTTGGTGGGTTTGGAACTGCGGCGGTTGAAGGCGACGGTGTTGCGGATGCAGCGCAAAAGGGCGTCAAGTCTGCAGCCATCGAAGATGCGATCTACTGGATGGAAGATGCCAATAAAGTCATCATCATACCGGGTTACGGCATGGCCGTTGCCCAGGCGCAGCATTCAATGAAGGAGTTGATGGAGCAGCTCGAAGCCAGGGGCGTCGAGGTCAAGTTTGCCATCCATCCTGTCGCCGGACGCATGCCGGGTCATATGAACGTACTGCTCGCGGAGGCGGATATTCCCTACGAAAATGTCATCGAAATGGACGAGATCAATCCTGAATTTGCTACAGCGGATGTGGTGCTGGTCGTGGGTGCGAACGATGTGGTCAATCCCGCCGCGAAGGATGATCCGACGAGTCCGATCTACGGCATGCCGGTGCTGGATGCAGGCAAGGCGCACCATGTTTTCGTCATCAAGCGCTCCATGCGGCCGGGATACTCCGGCGTCGAGAACAGGCTCTACTACCAGGATAATACCTCGCTGATTTTTGGCGACGCCAAGGATGTCAGCGAAGGCATGGTCAACCAATTGAAAGGGGCCGCGCATTGATGTTTAACAGACAAGGACTAACCACGAAATACACGAAAAAAGAGATCCTGGTGTTCCATGCGTCAAGATCCCTCGTCGTTCGTACCTCACTTCCCTCGGAATGACAGCGGAAAGTGTAAACTACTTTTAAGGCATGGTGAAGGTTGCCAACCCTTTCGTGATTTTCGTGTATTTCGTGGTAAATGGTATTTTCTTATTGTGTTCGGATTCATGAGTTGATCAGTGAACCCCCGTATTGAAACCTGCGTCGAAAAACTCTGTCTCAAGGGCTGCCGTGTCGTATGGGAGGATATCCGTTTGTTGGAAGAGGGCACTCAGCTGCCTGAAACAGATGGGTTATTGGAAACCGAGCGTCTTGCCGTGCTGCATGAACTGAAATTTATCATGTCAGTCTATTCCACTGCCGGTAGCTGTGAGATTGACGATTGAGTATCAATGCGAATCACGATTAGCGTCATGGTCGACAGCCTCGCCGGTGCAGGCGATGCACTGCAGCAGTTGCTGCAGCTCCTCTCCAGCTATGAGTTGAAGGCCACATTTTTTGTCTCCTGCGGACCGGATCGCAATGCCCCGTTGCTGAGTCGACTGCGTGGAGCGGATCATATCTCCTCTTTTGCTGATAATCTGCATGCGATTCCCGAACAGGGACATGAAATTGGCCTGGCGCCATGGGATCCCGTCAGCTGGAGGCAGAAGGCCGCCGTTGCGCACCGGCAGTGGATTGTCGAGCAGTGGAAACGTGGGATTGAGAGTTGGCGGGACCTGTTCTCGGAGGAGCCCGTCTCTCATGCCGCGACGGATTTCCAGGCGCATCCGGAGCTCTTCCGCCTGGAGCAGCAATTCGGTATGAAATACGCATCTGATGCCTGTGGCAAGACGCCGTTTTATCCGTTGATGATCAATCAGCGTTCCAGCTGTATGCAACTCCCGGTAACACTTCCCGGCGCCAGAGAGCTGCTTCACTCTGATGTTGTAACTGATGAGCGAATCCACGAAGAGATCTATGACACAAGCCTTAACAGGCTGCCATTGGGACATCACTGGCGCTTCGTGGCCGGGCAGGATGATCTGCAACTGCTGGAAAAAATGATAGTCATGTGGCGTGGTTCGTCAGGTGAGTTCATGACACTCGCCGAGCTGGCCGGGATCGCTGAAGAGTCGCAACCGCATCAGCACATCGTCGGTTGGGATACCCTGGCTGATGGCCGCAGCGTCGCTGCGCAGAGCATGCACGCGGAGGGGGAATGAAACTGCGTATAAAGAACAGAGAGCTGCGTGACAGGGTCTATGCTGAATCATCAGCAATTCATGGCACCGGACTATTTGCAGGCGCCGACTTTAACAAGGGCGACTATATCGGCAGCTATCATGGCCCCAGGGCGAAGCGCAACGGCATCTATGTTTTGTGGGTCTTCGACCCGGATGATGTGACTGACATCTACGGCATCAGCGGGCGCAACCTGCTGCGTTACTTGAATCACTCCAGGCCGGGGAATACCGAGTTCGAGAGTGCTGAACTCTATGCCCGGGTTGATATCCGCAAAGGTGACGAACTCACCTTCGATTACGGAGATGAATGGCAGGATCATGAGTAGCAGGGATCGGCTCTATGCTGAACTAAAATCAGATATAGAGGGCTTCCTTTTCGACAGCAAGGTTGCGGCTGTTTTTGAAGACATGATCCGCCGTTCCGTTCCAGGTTACGGAACGGCGGTTGCAATGACCGGCGTCATCGCGGCAAGGTATGCACAGGATAATACCGATATTTATGACCTGGGTTGCTCCCTCGGGGCGACGACAGCATCCATACAGCAGTATCATCAGGCGCAGCATTGCAGCATCATCGCTGTCGACAGTTCACAGTCGATGATCGACAGCTGCAGGGAGGCTCTTGACAGCAGCAGTGCCGGTGGCGTTCAGTTCATGTGTGACGATATCCGTGATATCGAGATTACGAATGCATCTGTGGTGGTGCTGAACTTTACCCTGCAGTTTATCCCTGTTGATCAGCGTCTTGAGCTGCTGCAAAAAATCTATGCTGGCATGCTTCCCGGCGGCATCCTGATCCTATCGGAAAAGCTCGATTTTGATCATCAGCAGCAACAGCTTTTCACCGATCTGCATCATGTATTCAAACAGGCGAATGGCTATAGTGATCTGGAGATCAGTCAGAAGCGTACTGCCCTGGAAAATGTGCTGCTGCCGGAAACTATGGAGCAACACCGTCAACGCCTGCTGCAGGCCGGTTTTGCCGCCGTCTACTGCTGGTTCCAATGCCTTAACTTTGCATCATTGATTGCGTTCAAATCTGCATTGTCCCCTGATATGGAAGATGATGAGTAGTAGGGGGGATAAGCGAAAGCGCATCCACCATGACTATGCTGCATTGTTTGAGGCGCTGTGCCAGGAGGAGATGAACGAATGGGCGGAACAACTGCCGCTGCAGCTAGAGCGCATACACACCACGACAAGCCATGGTGACAGCCATCGCTGGCAGCAGGCTCTGGAGCAGCTGCCGCAACTGCAGGCAATGGCAGTCGATTTTAGCGCCGATGCGGTTACTGTCAGCGGCGAGCAGCTGTCACAACAGCAGCAAGATGCTATCACTGCTTTACTCAAGGAGTTTCACCCGTGGCGCAAGGGGCCGTTCTTACTGCATGGTGTCTCAATAGATGCAGAGTGGCGCTCTGATCTCAAGTGGCAGCGTATAGCCGGAGCCATCACTCCTCTCAAGAACAGGGTGGTGTTGGATATCGGCTGCGGCAATGGCTACTACGGCTGGCGCATGTTGGGCGAGGGCGCCAAACTGGTCGTCGGTGTCGATCCGACACAGCTTTTTTTGATGCAGTTTCAGGCCATACAGTACTTCGTTGGCAACGAGTGGCCGCACTTCATGCTGCCGCTGGGGGTCGAGGATCTGCCGTCAAATCTGCTGGCATTCGATACGGTTTTTTCCATGGGAGTCTTCTACCATCGCCGCTCTCCCATCGATCACCTGCTGGAGCTGAAAAACACGCTTCGACCTGGTGGTGAGCTGGTGCTTGAGACCCTGGTCATCGAAGGCAGTGAGGGAGAGGTGTTGTTGCCGCCGGGGCGCTATGCAAAAATGCGCAATGTCTGGTTCATCCCCTCTCCGGATACCCTGATCCTGTGGCTGCAGCGTGCAGGGTTTGAAAATGTCAGGGTTGCCGACATTTCAGCAACGAGCGTGCATGAGCAGCGCTCCACGGATTGGATGCAGTTTGAATCACTGCGTGATTATCTCTCACCGGATGATCCATCCAGAACTATTGAGGGACATCCAGCACCTGTCAGGGCTGTTTTTATCGCCACGAAGCGATGAGAGATTGCCGCGCTGCGCTCGCAATGACAGGATTCTTGCCGTGCTGCGCTGTTAATGATGGCCTCTTGTTGTCATTGCGAGGAGGCTCTGCCGACGTGGCAATCTTATTGCCACGCTGGGCTTGTAATGACAGGATTCTTGCCGCGCTGCGCTCGCAATGACAAAGTTCTTGACGTACTGTACTCGCTTGACGAATAAACCATAATGAACCAACTTTTGATATGAATACATTCACCCTGATTTTTCTACTCGCACTGTTCATCGCTACGGCAACCCAACTATGGCTCTCCATGCGCCAGGTCCGGCATGTACGGGCGCATCGCTCCTCGGTACCCTCCGCTTTTACTGACAAAGTGACTCTCGCCGAGCATCAAAAAGCCGCAGATTATACGGTTTCCAAGCAACACTTCGGCTGGATTGAGACCGCTGTGGGCATCGTTATACTGCTGGCGTGGACGCTGGGCGGCGGGCTCAGCTGGATCGACCAGCTGTGGCGCAGCACCGGTTATAGTGATCTGCTCACAGGGACCGCTGTGATCGTCTCGGTGATGCTGATATCGTCGGCAATCGATATTCCGGCTTCGCTCTATCGCACTTTTGTACTGGAGGCGCGTTTCGGATTCAATCAATCCACCCCTGCTGTTTTTGTGGCTGATCTGTTCAAAGGGATGCTGCTGGCGTTGCTCATCGGCGTACCGGTGGTGATGTTGATACTGTGGCTGATGGAGTCAGCCGGGCAGTGGTGGTGGCTCTATGCATGGCTGGCAATGACACTGTTTACACTGCTGCTGAGCTGGGCGTTCCCAAAATTTATTGCGCCGCTGTTCAACAAGTTCAAGCCACTTGAGCAGGGGGAGATGCTGCAGCGTATCGAATCATTGCTGAAGCGCAGCGGCTTCAATTCAGATGGGGTCTTTGTGATGGATGGCTCGCGCCGCTCCAGCCACGGCAATGCCTACTTCACGGGTTTTGGGAAAAGCAAGCGCATCGTTTTTTTCGATACGCTGTTGAAGCAGTTGACGCCCCCGCAGGTTGAAGCCGTGCTTGCCCATGAACTGGGGCATTTCAAACACAAACATATCGTCAAGGGAATGCTGCTGTCGACCGGGATGATGCTGATCGGCTTTGCAACACTCGCCTGGTTGATGCAACAGCCCTGGTTCTATGCAGGTCTGGGTGTTCAGAAGCCATCGATTTACATGGCTTTGATACTCTTCTTGATGGTCAGTCCTGCATTTACCTTCTTCATGACGCCGTTGCTGTCGTGGGTTTCACGTCGGCATGAGTTTGAAGCCGATGCCTTCGCCGTGGAGCAGACGGGTTCCGAGGCGCTGAGCAGCGCGCTGGTGGGACTCTTCAAAGAGAATGCCGGCACCCTGACGCCTGATCCGCTGCACTCCGCCTTTCATGACTCGCATCCGCCGGCCGCGATACGCATAGCGCATCTTTCGCAAGCTGAAATAATTATGTGAGCCGTTACCTGGCCTCGATAGAACTTTATCGGTGGGATGTCATCATCAACGAGCATATTCCAGTATATGTGCTAGGCTGTGTCAAACAATTTCTAGAGGAGCAACAGCATGGCTTTGTATGCATTTGATGGCACCTGGAACTCGGATGAGGATAAACTCGGGGAGAAAACCAATGTCGTTCGATTTTCGGAACTCTATGTTGGTAACAATATAGAGTATGTCTCTGGCGTTGGAACTCGTTTTGGCAAACTGGGTCATGTATTCGGAGGATTGTTCGGTTCTGGTGGTCGCACTCGAATTAGTGAAATGTATGATGAGCTTTGCGACAACTGGGAGCAGGGAGATCAAATTATCGATATTGTTGGTTTTAGCCGTGGTAGTGCGCTGGCTGTACACTTTGCCAATAAACTATGCGAGGAAGGGGTAAAGCTCAGCGACGGTCGTACTGAAAAAGTCAGCATTCGTTTCCTGGGAGTGTGGGAGATTGTCGGCTCTTTTGGATTGTCGTTCGATACCGTGGTCAATTTCCAGGATATCAACATGGGCTGGAAAATAGATACACTTCATCGTTGTGTTGAGCATTGTTTTCATGCCATGGCTCTGGATGAGCGTCGCGAATCCTTTGCTGTGACACGGCTTGATCCTGACAACAACGATGATAATATTCGTGAAGTATGGTTCCGCGGCGTGCACTGCGATATAGGTGGCGGTAACAGAAATGAAGCACGCTCGAATATTGCGCTGCAGTGGATGCTGGAGATGGGACGCAGCAGTGGTCTGGTATTCAACGAAACTAAAGCCAAACAAACACGATATAGCAATATAAATCGTTTTGCCAAAGTCTCTGAGAATCAGGATGTCAAGGTAGACCCCCGTCGTCAGGTTAATAGTGGTGACGAGATCGATCCCAGTGCCCTGCCGGTAGAACTTGGCGTTGGTCAGAGTCATCGATGTGAAGTCCTGGCAAAGCCAAAATATAACTGGAGCGGTGTCCGTCTGGTGGAAGGTGCAAGCTATATCTGCACGGTGGCTAAAGACGATACATGGAAGGATGGAAAAGTGAGAGATTGCGGTCCCGGTGGGTGGAAATCTGACGAACTGCCCTGGTACCAGGAGGGTATAGTTCAGTTTGCGGAGCGATTTCGCCGTTTGCCGGACGTCAATTGGTTTGCACTGGTAGGAGCATTGGGTGATGAGGATGACGAGCTATTCCTCATCGGAGATAAGAGAGAGCCATTCACAGCGCCTAGAGATGTGGATCTGTACCTCTTCGCCAATGATATGCCTTCAAAGCATGATAATAACAAAGGGACACTGATGGTGACTATAACCCGAACAAAATAGCCATGTTTCATCCTGTATTTGATTGAGGCGTTATCACATGAAGTGGAAGAACAGATGGGGAATCTATTGGAGAAAAATATGCCAACAAAATTTAGAACATTACTGACTCTATTAACTTGCTCCTATATCTTGCTTGGAGGATGCTCTACCAAAGGTGGTCTGATAACTTCACTGGAAGATTTAACTACAGAGTCAAGTAAAGAGGGATTTATAAAAGTTCCGCAATATCGAGTGATATCAGTTCCGGGAATCCTGCCATTTGCCGATGCAGGTTCATTGCAGTTCTATAAGCCAAGAAGAAAACCATCGTCGGCTGTCGGACTCAGCAATGGCGATAGCTATGTCATGGAATCAGTCATCAAAAGTGAGTGTGACGAAAATTGTCTGAGAACGATAAGAGATAATTTGCTGCTGCTGAGAGGGAAAGCTGAATCTCTCGTAGAGGCTAGAATCAATCTGACCAGGATTTTGGCAATAGCGCTCCCTGACGGTTCTGATGCAGATAAGATTAATACATTTAATCTGTCTGTAGCGGGTGCAAGAAAAGAGTATAAGGATATACGAGATGAGTTTAATGTTGAATATAAAAAAGTGATTTCATCAATAAATAACAACGGTATTTTAATCTACCGCTGGAATTCGAATTCAAAGAAAAAAGGATCGTTTGGATTAGGCAAAATATTTAATCTTTCCGGAGATAAAAATGAGACCTACAGTGGATTTGCCCTGATAAGTGGTTTGAGATTCGCCACTTTATATGTAGGCCATGATCTGATTAGTGCCTGGGAGACGCTCAATACAAAATCAAAATACCGCAACCGCTTTGAATTAACGACATTTGTCATGCAGGCAAGACATATCCTATATGTAGCTGAATATGATTTGCAGAGTGTTATCAATGCGAAACTAAAAGCATCTTACGCACAATTGAATAATATCCCGCAAACAGTCAAAGATCTTGATCAAATAGAGATTAATGCGACTTTATCAAAGGTCACTAATCTCTCAAATACGGGTATTGTTGGGAAATCCAGGCGAAAAGCAAGAGATGTGGACTGGAGCATGCCGGCAGGCATCGTGAATCTGAGTGAGTTGGATGGTTGGCAGACTTTTTTCTCGGTTGAGTCAGATTTGACTGATCTGATGGAGATTGTCAAGTGATCAATATCTGGACGTGCAGGTTCAGGATCTGATATCAGGATCTGTTATAGGGGCGTAGGGGATCGCGTTGCCGGCGATTCTTTCCATGATGCTGTGTGGAGGTCAAGGCATCACTAACTCTTTGGGTACGCCGAACTGCTCCGGCCAACTGACAAATGGCGCATCTGTTGCGCCGAGAGAGAGTGCTGTCAGTTCCCAATCGTCAACACCTTCTCTTTTTCTTTTCGCCAGCGCCACAAACCCATCATCGAAATAGCCTTCACGAATAGCAGTGGCAAACTTCGTTTGGCTGTAGTCGATGGGTTGTCCCGCAGCGGTCAATGGTAAACCTGATATAAATGCCCATTCGTCGTTCTGAAGCAAGGTTTCAACATCCAGTGAAACCTCCATGTTGAGTTCCTGTGCGATCGCTGCCTGCACCACCTCAATGAAAGATGTGGTATTCGCATGTCCCGGGTTGCTCTGTTGGCAGCCGAACAGGGAGAGCAAAACGATGACCGGCAGTATCGACAGGCCGCCTAGAATGCTGCTTCTGATGATGTGGTGACGCAAGCTGGCGTTCCGGCTATTCAAACTTGATGAAATCGTAGTTGGAAGCGCTTACGCTGCGTTTGCGATAGCAGGCTTCAAAACCTTCCCGGGATCCTTCATCGTTGGTATTACCTTCCATGGTTGCAAACACCAACTGCTTTGGTTTTCCCGTGCCGTCGGCGGCAATGCCGGTGTGGGTCCAATCCGTCGAAGTCCGTCGGCGCAGGAAAAGACAGGCGTCACTGAATTGACTCCATTTATATTTACCTGAAGAGACATCACGTCCCCTGATGAAGAGTCCGGCGTTTTTCGCTTGTGAGGCGAGTATATCGCAGGAGACCGATCCTTTGATCGGAGCTTTGGCTTCGCGGTAAAAATAGGACTGATGCATGATGAGGCTGACAAATCCGGCGCACCATGCCCATGCCCTGCCGTCGTGACCTTCGCAATAGAGACGCACCCATGGACCGCGATTGGCGCCGCCGATCTCGATAGGGTGCTGCTCCACATGTTGTTTTCCCACAGCCAACACTGCTTGTTGCGCAGTCATCTTCTTGATGCCGACAGGCGCCTTTAAAGCAGTTCGTATTGGCTTCACCAGCAGGTTCCAGGTTGCTTCGTCCACTTTGCCGGTTGCTGATTTGCGCTTCATTTTCTGAAAGTCTTTGACACAAGCCGTTGTGGCAGGCCCGTAGTCGCTGTCGATCCCGGTACGGCATTGATGGTAGTTCAACCACTCCTGAATACGCTTCACGGTCTTATTGTTGGCCCCTTGCACAATCGGTTTCTTAGGTGGGTCAATCTCGCGTCGAATATAGCCGGGAACCTTGTTGAAATCGATAGCCATGCTGTTTCTCCTTTTATCCTGGTTTGAAGTCCGGGTGAGAGGTTGCATCGGACAGATGCAACCACATCTCACTCCGCCATAGATGTAGTATAGACACGAAATCTCCAGTTGCAAGATTGATTCTGCGCGAAAATGGCGTCTATCTCTTCAATAGTTTGTTATGTTATTTTTTGTACTCCTGGCAGAATACCTCTACCGAAAATTCCAGGGCTGCCGTTCCGGGCGACCTGTAGACGTGACTGTTTGTGGAGTGGAACTGTGATTGCTTTCGATTGATCTGCTGTTCAGTCGGCCAGGTCCGGTTGCGGGCAGCCAGTCTTGCTGGACGCGGTGTCAATCTCTCTCAAGGCCTGCAGCAGCTGCTGGCGAAATATCTCCGGGTCGACCATCTCTACCAGGCTAATGCGCGAAGCAGGGTTCTCCACCACATTCACCTTGAATCCCCTGGCGGGATCCAGGTCATCCAGGTCGATGGATATATCGACCGGCCGTGACCTGGAAATAAAGTCCGGTCTGCTCATACCGATCACCACGATAGGATCTGCGGGAGTGAACTGGCGACCAGCATGGTCGCCGATAATGGCCCGCAGTGGCGGGATTTTCTCCATCAGGTGGTGGTCCCAGCTGTTCGCTGCAATTAAAAACGACTCAAATGCCGGCACCTGGCGCCGCTGACTCTCCAGTTCGCCAATGATAGCCGGGAAGTCGTCTCTGTTGATGCTGCCGCCCGAGAAACTGCGCTTGATCATGTGGGAGGAGTAGAGGGTCATCGGGATTGTTTTCATCGACATCAGTTTGGCGCCGGCATCCGGGTCCATATTCCAGTTGTAGGTCGTGCGGCGCACGGCCT
>JAUXDV010000106.1 GCA_030620735.1 Gammaproteobacteria bacterium | reverse complement strand
GCTATTCCCGGCGGCGTCAACAAATCGCTCAGCAGCGAGGAGCGGGATTATCTGCTGGCGGATGTCGACCAGGTAATCGAGTGGGGAGAGGCTGCAGTGGCTCTGACCAAACGGCTGTTTATGCAGGATCTGGATCACAATCGCAACTTTGCGCTTATCGATACCAATATGCTGAGCCTCGGGCGCGAGGATGGCGCCATGGATCTCTACCATGGTGGTTTGAGGCTCAAGGATGCCAGCGGCAAGATCGTTATCGATAACCTCGACTACCTCGGTTATGGCGAGCATATCCATGAGCAGGTCAAGTCCTGGAGCTACATGAAGTTTCCTTTTGTCACCGGACTGGGTCCGGAGCATGGCTCCTACAGGGTGGGGCCGCTTGCACGGGTGAACAACTGTGACTTCATCGACACACCGCTGGCCGAGGCTGCGAGGGTCGAGTTCCGCGCCCTGGCAGAGGATGGGCTGGTGCAGTCGACGCTGGCCTATCACTGGGCGCGCATGATCGAACTGCTCTACTGCGCCGAGGGCATCCGTGACTTGCTGCATGACCCCGACCTTATGGGAGATGAACTGCGTCTTCGCGGCGAAATGCAGCACACTGGAATCGGTGTGCTCGAGGCGCCTCGCGGCACTCTGTTTCATCACTATGAGATCGATGACGACGGCCTGGTGACCAGGGCGAATCTGATCGTTTCAACCACCAATAACAACAGCGCCATGAACCAGTCGATCCGGCGCGTTGCACTGGATCAGCTGGACGGGCGGGAGTTGACAGAGCCGTTGCTTAACAATATTGAAGTGGCCATCCGTGCTTATGATCCCTGTCTCTCCTGCGCCACCCATGCGCTGGGAAAAATGCCGCTGGAAGTGGAGCTTGTGGATGAGAGTGGCGAGGTGATCGATCGCCTCTTCAGGAATTCTCAGGGTGTCGTTGGTGTGTGTTGAGCACAAGCCCGTGCTGCTGCTTGGTTATGGGAACCCTTCGCGTGGTGATGATGGCCTGGGGCCAGCACTGCTCGAGATGATCGAGGAACAACGAGCGCTGGGCAGGGCGCCGGATATTTTTGATGCGCTTACCGATTATCAGCTGCAGATCGAACACGCACTGGATATGCAAAAACGCCAACTGGTCGTGTTCATCGATGCCAGTGTTTCTGCAACAGCGCCTTTCGACTATTCACGCCTCGAGCCATGCAGGGACAATAGCTACACCTCCCATGCCATGTCACCATCTGCACTGCTGGCGGTTTATGAACAGGTTTGCGGCGAGCCGCTTCCGGATGCTTATCTGCTTGGCATCTCCGCATATCAATTTGATTTGGGAACATCAATCACTGCTCAGGCGTGCGAGCATCTCGGGCAGGCGAGGGATTTTGTTCGGGAGTTGCTTTTTCAATATGTGTAAGAGGAGAGCGATGCTCATGCGGCGCAATGCGCACCACTTATTGACGCCCTACACTCGACGGACAGGAGATATAATACCAATATGAAAAACAAGATAGACGCTACAGTGACATTTTCATTCAAGGGTGAAACATACACTCCATCGATGGCCATCGATCTCGATGCACTGATGAGGGAGCATGGCAGTCTGCCGCGTCTCCATCACATACTCGCGATGACAAATGATATCGATACCTACTCCTACCTGTATGAGGTGATGGAGCAGTCACCAATCAGGTTTGTCAATGCACAGGGCGCTGTTGCAGATTTTGTCGATAATGAAGCACTTGATATTGAAGGTTTTCAACAGCAGTGGCGGCAGAGTCGCATCATCGACATGTTGCAGTCGATTGCATCGAGGGAGTTGAGCGTCGATGATCTGGAGAATCATCCTGAACTGAAAAATGCACTGCTCGAGGCCTATCATTGCGGAAAATCCGCCGGGTAGAGGAACTGACTGATGTATCTTCTGCAGACAGTCGGGATCGCGTGCCCATATTGTGCGGAGTCAATTGAAATCGTTGTTGATGCTTCTATGGAACAACAGCAGTATATTGAAGACTGTTCTGTTTGTTGCAGACCAATTCATCTGATTGTCAGTGTCAGTGATGTGGGAGAGATTCATATGCAGGTGCATGATGAAAATGATTGTTGATATTATGGATGTTGGGCTTCGTCCCTCAGCCCAACCTACGGAACGAAGCCCAACACATTGCCCATTACACATTCAAAGAGAATCTCTTATGACACAGACAAAAGCAGCGCTACTTGTAATCATTATGATGGTTTTCTCCACGCCACTTTTTGCAGATGATGTGGTGACGGTAAAGACCATAGGGCTTGAACTGGCGCGTGATCTTGCCAGTGAAAGCATCACAGCTTGTCGTAAAATGGGCTATCAGGTGAGTGCCGTGGTTGTTGACCGTAATGGAAATCTGCGTGCTGCCCTGCGTGATGACCGGGCGTCGCGTTTTACCCTGCAGATTGCCGAGGAGAAGGCCAATGCGGTCATTTTGTCAGGAACAGATTCAGGTGCATTCCGTCAAAATCGTGGTGATATCAGACCTGAGTTGAATCACATGGACGGCATTATTATCATGCGGGGCGGTGTGCAGATCTCAGCATCCGGAAGCCGTATCGGCGCACTGGGAATCAGCGGTGCGCCCGGAGGAGAAAAGGATGAGATTTGTGCATTGAAGGCGATTGAGAATCTCGAAGAGCGTCTGCAATTTGCAGAGTGACTCTTCTGCATTCAGAGATGAATGCCGTTATATTTTTGCTCGGGCGGCAGGCCAAGGCGCTCATATTCGGCGATCACCTGGGCGCCGAACAGCAGGATCATGCCTGCGATTTCAAGGCTGATCAGCACCACGATTGCTGTACCCAGGGAGCCATAAACGACGTTGACCAGCGACAGAGTTGAAAAATACCACACCAGGATATGGCGCATTACTTCCCATAAAATTGCTGCTGTTACTCCGCCAACGAGGGCATGGCGTATGGAGAGATTGCCGAGGGGCATGACCAGATAGAAGGAGGTTAACAGCAGAATTTGTCCAGTCAGGCCGATAATATAGAGTGTAACCCTGGATATGCCCTGTAGAGACCAGCTGTTTCCCAGCAAAGACAACTCCCTGGTTTCGACACTGGCCATCAGGCCGGCGATTACTGTCATCAGGAAAAAGCCGATGCCCATTACCAGGATATAGATATAGGGCAGAACCGCAGAGACCAGGAAGTGGCGGCGATGGATGGCGACGCGATGGTGAAAGATGAATGAGATGGCGTTCTCCAGCACGGTAAATGCCATTGAACTGAAGAATAGCAGCACGCCGACCAGCACCCAGCTTGCATGTCTGTGGTAGAGGAATTGTGACATCTGCTCGACGATGACATCTGCATGCGCGGGTACGACCAGTTCGATATTTTGTCTCAGTGTTTCCAACAGCAGTTCCGTCCCCACAAAATGAGACAGCGCCATCAGGATCAGTGTAATCAGTGGAATGATGGAGAGCAGGGCATAGTAGGCGACAGCGCCGGAGAGCAGCAGTCCCTGGTTCGCCTTGAAACCTTTGAGAACCTTCCACATGAAGCGCAGCGGGTGTTTCAGAACCTGCTTGTAAGGTGGTGGTTTGGTCACCATATCGAATTCCCCTCTCCGTTAATACAAAGAGCATAGTAATCTGCAGGTGTGTGACAGCGAGAATGAGATTGCCGCGCTGCGCTCGCAATGACGGGGTGCTGCGCTCCTCTAATTACTTCCGATCATAAGTTCCAGTCTCTCCGGGCCGGTTAATTTGATCTCCTCCCTGGGGTCAATAGTGACTTCCACGCCGATGATCC
This sequence comes from Gammaproteobacteria bacterium, assembly GCA_030620735.1. Lineage (GTDB taxonomy): Bacteria > Pseudomonadota > Gammaproteobacteria > Chromatiales > Chromatiaceae > Sva-25. The sequence continues at coordinate 2,866 of JAUXDV010000106.1, read as the reverse complement.
CAGGTTCGACCGGTAGTTCCCGTCCACTGCGATCGACCAGTGTTACAAGTGTGACCGAAGCGGGGCGTCCATAGTCGAAAATTTCATTGAGTGCGGCGCGGATTGTTCTTCCGGTATGCAGCACGTCATCGATCAGGATGATATGGCGGCCATCCACATCGAAGTCGATTTGTGACGGTCGGACTTCCGGGTTCAGCCCGATCTGGCTGAAGTCATCCCTGTAGAAGGAGATGTCGATGATGCCGAGAGGCGGAACGATGTGCAGCAGTTGATGCAGCCGCTGCGCCACCCAGATGCCGCCGGTATGTATGCCGATCATGGCGGCATCTTCACGCGACCTGTTTTCAAGATTAATCGAGAGTTTTCTGGCCATGCCGTCGATCACGCTGATGACGGCATCGTGTCCCATAAAGAAGTGTGTCTGTTGTGTCATTTCCTTAACCATGTTTCCAGGATGAGTGTTGCCGCCAGGGCATCGAGTCTGCCGTCGCGTTTGTCCTGGGTGCGCAGGATGGAGGCAGCTTCGCGCGTTGTCAGCCGCTCGTCGATCATGTGGACTGGCAGATGGTATCTGCCATGCAGTTGGCGGGCGAAGCGTTTTGCCTTGTCAGCAACCTCGGATTCATTATCATCCATATCGAAGGGTAAACCAACCACCAGTTCCAGTGGCCGCCACTCGGAAATCAGTTGCGTTACACCATCCCAGTCAGGTTTGTGTTTTTTGGCGTGCAGGGTTGTCAACGGTGTTGCGCTCTGCAGCAGTGTCTGGCCGACAGCGACGCCAATGTGTTTGACGCCATAGTCAAAACCCAGCAGAGTGATGTTGTCCGATGCCGCGGTCGTCATTCAAGCGTGGCCGGTCTCGGTGCTGAGCAGCGAAAGATCGACCCCCAGGTCACTGGCTGCAGCCTGCCAACGCTGCGATGCCGGCTGGTCAAAAATAATAGAGTTGTCGGCAGGTCCGCTCAGCCATGCATTTGCGGCTAGCTCCTGCTCGAGCTGTCCCGGTGACCAGCCTGCATAGCCCAGCGCCAGAAGCCTCTTGTCAGGTCCTTCACCACGTGCGATCGCCTGCAGAATATCTCGTGAGGTGGTGATGCTGATACCGTCTTTGACGACCAGAGTCGAGTCCCATCTGGTGGAACTGCTTTCATGCAGCACAAAGCCTCTGTCGCTGCTGACCGGCCCACCCAGGTAGATGATGCTGTTTTCCAGTCTGGCTATGGGATGATTGATATCCAGCTGTTCGAGGATCTCCGACATGGGTATATCAAGCGGTGAATTGATGATGATCCCCATGGCGCCATGTTCACTGGTGTGCTCACAGATGTAGGTCACGGTTTTTTCAAAATTCGGGTCATGCAGTCCCGGCATTGCTATTAGAAAATGGTTTGTAAGGTTTATGTATGCCATTATTTTCAATGAAGATTATTGGTGTTTTCCACATTCAGTTCACGTCCTTGTGGTTGAAAACGCCATGTGCGGATAATGTCCAGTATATCGGTTTTCTCCCGGATGCTGTCGGGAAAAGGTGGAAATGGCGCTGCTGAGCGCGCAATATTCAGCGCAGATTCATTGACCAGTGACGATTTCGAGGGCTGCAGAATGCGGATTTTTTCCACGCTGCCGTCAAATCTGACCGCTATATGGACAACCACACTGCCATCGGCTCCCACAGGATAGTTGAGGTTTCCATGCTCTTCAATTTTGCGCCGCCACTGCTCCATGTAGGCAGCATAGATGTGTTTACTGGTTGCCGCCGCGATTGCCTTGCGACGGTTGAATTTTGCAAAAGCCTCTGTCTTGCTGCCGAGTTCGGCTTCCAGTTGATGGATCTCCTGCGAGAGATTTGCGAGTAGATCGGAGGGAGAAGATTGTTCTCCCGACGGGCTGTTGTCAGTGGATGTTTCACTGATGCTGAAAAGTGAGGACCTGGAGATGGTGAGTCGTGGTGCCCCGGCATCCTGGCTTTGCGCACTCTCCTGCCGGGAAGGGGATAATTCAGAACGGTTGACATTGTCGGTGTGTATGTCGATGTTGTCCTCCAGTTCAGCGCCAAGCGTAGGCTTGAACGCCTTGTCAATATTGCCGCCGCCGGACTGATGTGCCTGTGCGTAAAAATCGGCGTTCTCCTGTTCCTCGGGATCTGATTGTGTGGCGACAGTCACTTCCAGTGATTGCAGGCGTGAGCTGCTGCCCTCCTGTGACGATTCAAAGTCGATAGCCAGGATCACTATGCCATGAATTGCCAGCGCCAGGATTAGTGTGTTCGCAAGCGTGAGGTTAATGTCAGGCAGCCAGTATCTGCTCATCTGCTCAGGGAGGAGATCTCAAGGTCCGGATTGATTTGTGTGAAATCGAGACGATCATGCATGCTTGTAGTGAGGTGGATTTTATCCCTGTTATCAATGAGAAGAACCTCATCGACACCCATCTCTATCGCTGTCTGTTGCCACAGCTGCGGACCCGCGACAAAAATCGCGTGCGCCGCAGCACTGGCAAGCGTGGCATCCCGGTGGAGCACTGTGACAGAAGTGGTATGCTCGACCGGAGCATGGGTTGCAGGATCAAAGACCGGGTAGTTGAGGGGGCTGCTGGCGATGGATTGTGCGCGGTAACTGCCAAGCGTCATGACAGATTCTCCCTGAGCGATATTGATGGTTGCCAGCACGCCGGTGTTATCCCCTCTCGGAATCCCGATATTCCAGGGCTCTCCCGAACGCGTGCCAACCGCCTTGAAATCACCACCAAGGTTGATGATGGCGTTATATATGCCGTTCTCCTTCAGTGATTTTGCAAACATCTCCAGACTGTATCCCTTGCCAAGCAGGCCAAAATCGAACATCACGTTGGGGTTGTCTGTCTG
>JAUXDV010000079.1 GCA_030620735.1 Gammaproteobacteria bacterium | reverse complement strand
GCGTCTTTGCGAGAGACTAAAAGATCTTCATGTCTCGTCAGTCTGAGACTTGGTCTCGCTAATAATGGAAACAACTAAAATGCAAGTACTACTGATTGATGATCATGCGCTGTTCCGCTTTGGCCTGCGTGAACTACTGGAACGCCGTGATATCGATGTGCTGGAGGCAACCGGCGACTGTGAAGAGGGGATACGTCTGGCGCGTGAACATCAACCGGATGTGGTGCTGCTGGATATGCGTATGCCCGAGATGAGCGGCATCGATGTCCTTAAACGTCTGCGTGAAGATCATCCGCAAATGCCGGTTACGCTGCTCACCACCAGCCAGGATGAGCAGGATGTCCTGAATTCGCTTCAATATGGCGCCAATGGCTATCTGCTTAAAGACATGGATCCTGATGAATTAATCGATGCACTGAGGGAGATTGTTGATGGAGGTACGGTCATCTCAAAAGAGCTGACCGCAGTGCTGGCGCGTGCGGCTGTAAGACAGGATGAAGAGGCGCCGCCGGAGAAGCCTGAGAACGATCCCTTCTCTGAATTGACGCCAAGAGAGAGGGAGATTCTGTGCCATCTTGCAGAAGGAGAGAGCAACAAGGTGATTGCGCGTGATCTTGGTATCTCAGACGGCACAGTCAAGCTTCACGTCAAGGCCATCCTGCGCAAACTGGAAGTCCACTCCCGCGTTGAAGCGGCCGTGATGGCGGTCAAACGCAGCGCCTGTGAGCCTGACTGAAATCCCCCTCAATCCACCTTTGCCAAAGGGGGAGGATGAATGACAGGAGCAGATGACTCCCCCCTTTGAAAAAGGGGGGGGCTGGGGGGATTCCATCGCACAAACCAAATAAAAGGTGTAAAAAATGCAAAGATTTGTTGAACTCATGCGGGAGTGGATTGGTGACATCCCGGAGCACATGCCATGGGATCTCGAGGAGCGGCTTGAAAAGAATAGCGATATCCTGCTGGTGGATGTCCGCGAACAGGATGAATTTGACGCCATGCGGATTCCAGACTCGATCTGTGCTCCGCGCGGCATCCTGGAGTCCTGCTGTGAATGGGATTTCGAGGAGACCATCCCCGAGTTAGTGAAGGCGCGTGAGCGTGAAGTCGTGGTGGTGTGCCGCTCCGGACACCGCAGCCTGCTATCCGCCAGGTCCCTGGAAATACTCGGTTTTGAAAATGTCGCCTCCCTCAAGAGTGGCATCAAGGGGTGGAATGACTTTGATCTGCCGCTGCTGGATGCCGCAGACAAGCCTGTTGATCCTGATGAAGCAGACGAGGATCTGACCGCAAAAGTGAGAGAGGACCAACTTGATCCGGCAAGGCGCAGATAGAGACCCTTCCTTCAATGAAAACCGCCATAATTATTCTGGTACTGCTGCTCGTTGCCGGCTATATCCTGACCGCCCTGTATCTCTATATCAATCAGAGATCCATGCTCTATTTTCCGCATAAGGGGCCTTCTGACAGCCATGACACGACATTTGAGATAGAGAGTGACGGACATACACTGAAGGGGTGGGTCGTCAATCCGGGGTGGCAAAAGGCGATTATCTATTTTGGGGGTAACTCTGAGAGAATCGAGGGGAATATAGAGGCATTTCAACGTATCTTTCCGCACTACACGCTCTATCTGCTCAATTACCGCGGTTTTGGAGAGAGTGACGGCAAACCGACAGAAGCGGGATTGTATCAGGATGGATTGGCAATCTATGATCAACTGAAAGCAGAGCATGCGCACATTTCGGTCATCGGACGCAGCCTTGGCAGTGGTGTCGCTACCTGGCTGGCGGCCTCGAGGAAGCTCGAGAAACTGATCCTGATTACCCCTTTTGACAGTGCTCAAGAGGTTGCACAGAAGGCCTATCCCTATTTCCCGATATCACTGCTGTTGAAAGATAAACATGATTCATGGAGCAGGGCGAAGAAGATCGATAGCCGGGTCCTGATGATAATCGCAAGCGATGACGCAATCATATCCAGAGAGCACAGCGACAGACTGGCGGAGCAATTCAAGCCGCAGCAGATCGAGGTGGTGGTGATCGATGAAGCAACGCACAACACCATTTCAACCCATCCGGAATTTTTCGACAGCATGAAGAGTTTTATGTAATAAACAGGATCTGTCATTTACCACGAAAGTCACGAAAAGCACGAAAAATGACTAAATGGGCGTTCGTGTTTTTCGTGTGTTTCGTGGTTAGAATTGTTTTTCTATGGATAGAGCCGGTACAATAAAATATGGCGTCTGTGTAGTGCTTAAAACCTAAAACCTAAAACTTAAAACTTAATCCTATTTCAACTCAGGAACAACGAATGTCATTGATCAAACCTTTTACCGGCCTGCGCCCTGCTGCCGGGCGCGCAGATGATGTGGTGGCGCCTCCCTATGACGTCATGAACGCAACTGAGGCACGGGAGATGGCTGAAGGCCGTCCGTGGAGTTTCCTGCATATTTCCCGGCCCGAAATCGACCTGCCGGAAGGGACTGATCCCTATGCGCAGGAGGTCTATGACAAGGCGCGTGAGAATCTTGATCGCATGATTGCCGGGGGTGTATTGGAGCGTGATCCCAAAGAGAGCTACTACGCCTATCGCCTCACGATGGGTGATCATGTGCAGACCGGAGTCGTTGCTGCAGCCTCTGTTGAAGCTTATGACAACAACCGCGTGAAAAAACATGAATTCACCCGCCCGGTCAAGGAGGATGATCGCGTGCGTCAGATTGAGGCGTTGAATGCACAGACGGGGCCGGTTTTTCTCGTCTATCGGGCAGACACAGTTGTGGACACCCTGTTGGCGGAGGTTAGCGCCAGGCCTGCTGATGTCGATGTCACTGCACGTGACGATGTGCGCCATGAGATGTGGGTGATCGACAACGATGACGAAGTTACAGTACTGACGCAGGCTTTTGACGCCATGCAGGCGATCTATGTCGCTGACGGTCATCACCGTTCGGCTGCGGGTTCACGCGTTGGCAATAGCAGGCGAGCGGCAAATCCGGATCATCAGGGAAACGAATCCTATAGCTACTTTCTCTCTGTTATTTTCCCGCATGACCAGATGCAGATTCTCGATTACAACCGCGTGGTCAAAGATCTCAATGGCATGGACCAGGAGACTTTTCTACAGCGGGTTGCGGAGAACTTTTCGCTTGAAAAATCTGATGCTGCTGTAAAGCCCGGAACAACCGCAGTGTTCGGCATGTATCTCGATGGTCAGTGGTACAAACTGACGCTGGATCAGAAGAAGATCCCAGATGATCCTGTCGCCAGCCTTGATATCAGCCTGCTGGCGGACAACCTCATCGATCCAATTCTCGGCATCAGCGATCAGCGCACGGACAACCGCATCGATTTTGTCGGCGGGATTCGAGGTCTCAACGGACTGGAAAATCGTGTCGACAGCGGCGAGATGGCTGTTGCATTCTCTCTCTTCGCAACAACCATGGATGCATTAATGGATGTCGCCGATGCCGGCGAAGTGATGCCGCCGAAATCGACCTGGTTCGAGCCCAAACTGGCAGACGGGTTGGTGAGCCATGTTTTGGATTGAGGCAAACCAAATCCGTAGGGTGCAATAAGCGACAGCGCATTGCACCGGACAATGTCATGGCGGGATGCGCTCCGCTTATGCCGCCCTACGGCATGGTTATTGCGCCAACAACCTAAAACCTAAAACTTTACTCCTTACTCTTTCAGGCTTGCTGACAAGTGCGGTTTGATCGTATCAAGCATCACCTTGTGGAGTTTCATATTGGCTGCCACTACGTTGCCGGTCTCCAGGTAGCGGTCGCCGCCGCTGAGGTCGGTGATGATGCCGCCGGCCTCCTTGATCAGCAGGGCTCCGCCTGCAATATCCCATGGCGCCAGCCCCAGTTCCCAGAATCCGTCGATGCGTCCCATCGCCAGCCATGCAAAATCGAGTGCGGCGGAACCCGGTCTGCGCACACCGGCGCTGTCAACGATCAGGTCGCGCATCATGCCAAAATAGGCGTCGGCGTGGGTCATATCACGATAGGGAATTCCTGTCCCGAGCAGTGAGCCATCGAGCCCCTTGCGCGGGGAGACGCGCATGCGGCGGTCGTTGATGAAGGCGCCCTCACCTTTGGTGGCCTGGAAGAGTTCTTCGCGCATCGGGTCATAGACAACGGCGCTCAGGAGTTCACCGCGGTGGCGCAGTGCGATAGAGACTGAAAATTGCGGGAACCCATGCAGATAGTTGGTGGTTCCGTCGAGCGGATCGATGATCCATTCAAACTCGTTGCCCTCATGCAGACCGCTCTCCTCGGCAAGAATCGCATGCTCCGGGTAGTAGCGCTTGATCGTCTTGATGATCACCGCTTCAGAGGCGCGATCAACTTCACTGACATAGTCATTCTGCTGCTTGGTCTCAATCTTCAGTGAGCCAACACGATCAAAATAACGGGTCAGTACTCTGCCGCCGTCTCGGGCAGCGCTTATGGCAATGTTAGTCATCGGGTGCATGACGCGCGAGGATACAGCAAGCCGATGCCGATATAAAGTAGAATAGACAATTGAATTTCATCGCACGAGCGGCCAACATCGTTCCAAATGAACCAAATTTCAAGAATGATTCTCGCAAAGACGCAAAGTTCGCCAAGAAAATCCTTTGCGTTCTTGGCGTCTTTGCGAGAGACAGAAAGGTTTCCATGTTTTATCTGTCTAACGCTAACTTTATGCTAATAAATCGTGATTCTGGCATGCGCCGGAATGACTGGTAACTCTCAAATGCTCTCAAATATTCGTGTCGTACTGGTCAACACCAGCCACCCGGGAAACATCGGCGCCGTAGCCCGCGCCATGAAAAACATGTCTCTTTCACGGCTTGTACTGGTCTCTCCATGCCGCTATCCGGAGCAGGCGGATGTCGCATTTGCTCGCGCCTCCGGCGCACACGACCTATTGTCTGCAGCAACCACTGTTGATTCTCTGGATGAAGCGCTTACCGGCTGTCGTCTCATCATTGGCAGCAGCGCACGCTCGCGCACCATTGGCTGGCCGATGTTGACGCCGCGCCAATGCGCAGCCAAAGCCGTCGATGCTGCCGGAGAGAGTGATGTTGCGCTGGTTTTTGGAACCGAGCGCACCGGGCTGACAAACGACGAACTGGATCGCTGTCACCACCTGGTGCAGATTCCGACGAATCCTGATTACAGTTCACTGAATATCGCCATGGCTGTGCAGGTGATTGCATACGAGGTGATGGTGGCCAGTGGCCAGCATGCAGTGAACACCAATCGTGGACGCCTGCCCGCCACAGCTGAAAAATTCGATGGCTTTATGCAGCACCTTGAGCAGGCGCTGGATGATATTGGGTTTTCCGACCCGCGCAGATCAGACAAATTGGTGCGCCGCTTGCGCCGCATGTTCCTGCGGGCCCAGCCGGACCCTGACGAGTTGAACCTGTTACGTGGTATTCTAAGCGCTGCACAGGGACGGAAATCGATGAGATGAAGAGAGAGTAGCGAGGAGTGAGTAACGAGTACTGAGTAAAACCTAAAACCTAAAACTTAATAACCTAAAACCTACCCCCATGTTTTCCAGAATCAAACAAGAGATAGCGGTTGTATTTGAACGTGATCCGGCAGCCCGCAGCACATTCGAGATCATCACCACCTACCCGGGGTTTCATGCACAGATGCTGCATCGTCTGTCGCATCGTCTGTGGTTATGGAAACTCCACTGGTTGGCACGCGTGATATCAAATATTACACGTTTGTTCACAGGCATCGAGATCCATCCTGGAGCAAAGATCGGCCGCCGCTTTTTTATCGATCACGGCATGGGTGTCGTTATTGGTGAAACTGCCGTGATTGGAGATGACTGCACCCTCTACCACGGCGTCACACTCGGCGGCACCAGTTGGCAGAAAGGCAAACGCCATCCGACGCTGGGAAATGGCGTCGTGGTCGGCGCCGGCGCCAAGGTGCTGGGGCCGATCGAGATCGGTGATGGCGCACGTATCGGCTCCAATGCCGTCGTTGTCAAATCAGTCCCCCCTGGGGCAACTGCTGTTGGCGTCCCGGGGCGGCTGATCCAGCCGAAAAAAGAGCAGCATGACGCACACCGAAAAGTGATCGCCAAAAAGATGGGGTTTGATGCTTACGGCGTCTCAAAAGATGCTCCTGATCCCGTAGCGCACGCGATCAACTGCATGCTGGACCATATTCACGTCATGGACACACGTATGGAAAAGATGTGCAAGGCACTGAAAAAAATGGATATTGTTGAGGATATTAGTGTAGATAATCTTGACTCATGTGAAATTGTTTCAACTGCCGAGGAGTTGACGCGTCTTGAAGAGGAGAGTGAATCTCTGTTGCCGGATGAAAGACCGGATGAAAACCCTACTAAATCCGGGATTGATAATTCTTGACTAAATTACTGAGTAATGTATATTCGCATTCACTAATTTATTATGCATCATCTCCAGCAGATGACAGCATTTCAGCTCATTGATGGTCCATATTAAAGAATGAATTTCCCCATCTATCTTGACTACTCCGCAACCACACCGGTTGACCCGCGCGTTGCTGAAAATATGTGCCGCTATCTGACACCAGACGGTATTTTTGGAAATCCGGCCTCCAGTTCGCACTCGTTTGGCTGGGCGGCGGAAGACGCCGTCAAGCAGGCGCGCCAGGATGTTGCCGATCTGATCAATGCCGATGCAAGAGAGATTGTATGGACCTCCGGAGCGACAGAATCCGATAACCTTGCGATCAAGGGCGTGGCGCACTTTTACCACAAAAAAGGCAAGCATATTGTCACTCTCAAGACTGAACACAAGGCAGTGCTTGACAGCTGCCGGCAACTCGAACGCGAAGGTTATGAAATCACCTACCTTGATGTCGAGCCAAATGGCCTGCTTGATCTGGAGAAATTTCGCGCTGCGCTGCGTGAGGATACCATCCTCGCCTCTGTTATGCATGTCAACAACGAGATTGGCGTGATCCAGGACGTTGCCTCTATTGGTGAAATATGCAGAGAGAATAAAGTTATATTTCATGTGGATGGCGCACAAAGCGCAGGTAAAGTGCCAATTGATGTTCAGGCGATTAAAGTCGACCTGATGAGCTTTTCCGCACACAAGATCTATGGCCCCAAGGGGGTTGGTGCGCTCTATGTGCGACGCAAGCCGCGCATCCGTCTCGAAGCCCAGATGCATGGTGGCGGACACGAGCGTGGCATGCGCTCCGGCACGCTGGCGACCCACCAGCTGGTTGGCATGGGAGACGCATTCCGTATCGCCCGGGAAGAGATGGGCAAAGACAATGAACGTCTGATGCAGCTGCGTGATCGTCTTTGGCATGGCCTCAAAGATATGGAGGAGGTCTACCTCAACGGTGATCTTGAACAGCGTATTGCAGGCAACCTGAATATCAGCTTCAACTATGTCGAAGGCGAGAGTCTGATGATGGCGTTGAAAAACATGGCAGTCTCTTCGGGGTCCGCCTGCACCTCTGCATCGCTGGAGCCAAGCTATGTGCTGCGCGCACTGGGGCGTGACGATGAGTTGGCGCACAGCTCTATTCGTTTTACCATAGGACGTTTCACGACAGCGGAAGAGATTGACTATGTCATTGAGATGATGCGTGAACAGGTTAAACGGCTGCGCGAACTCTCCCCGCTGTGGGATATGTATAAAGACGGCATAGATATGAAGTCCATCGAATGGGCGGCGCATTAGGCGTGTTTTAAGTTTTAGATCATTGTCATTGCGAGCGAAGCGCGGCAATCTTGTTATCTGAAATCAAGTTATTAGAGATTGCTTCGTCACAAGTTCCTTGCAATGACGAGTCAGCCAGGTTTTTTTAGGTTTTAAGTACATCGAGGGTAGTAGCATGGCATACGGTGAAAAAGTCATTGATCATTATGAACATCCGCGCAATGTTGGCGTGATGGATACCGAATCCAGCGATGTCGGCACCGGCATGGTGGGTGCTCCGGCTTGTGGTGACGTGATGCGTCTGCAGATCCAGGTCAGCGATGACGGCGTTATTGAAGACGCCAAGTTTAAAACTTATGGTTGTGGTTCGGCGATCGCCTCCAGCAGTCTGCTCACCGAGTGGGTCAAGGGCAAGACCCTGGACGAGGCGCAGGAGATCAAGAATACCGACATCGCCGAAGAGCTGGCGCTGCCGCCTGTAAAAGTACACTGTTCGGTGCTTGCAGA
>JAUXDV010000042.1 GCA_030620735.1 Gammaproteobacteria bacterium | reverse complement strand
GGATAAGTTCATCGATCGTGAGCGGGTCATAGCCAATATGATCCAGCAACGAGAGGTAGCTGTCATCCAGTGGCGGAGGCTGATCTGTGCATTGTTTTTCACCCCCGGCAGCATCAATTTCAACACTCTCCTGATATTCGGCAAGCAACGGTGAGAGTTCCTCGAGGATGTGTTCGGCAGTCTCCACCAGTTTGACTCCCTGCCGAATCAGGCCGTGACAGCCCCTTGCAAGCGGGTTGTGTATCGAGCCCGGGATTGCAAACACCTCGCGTCCCTGTTCGGCAGCAAGGCGGGCGGTAATCAGTGATCCGCTCCTCAGCGCGGCTTCAACCACCAGTGTGCCAACCGAGAGGCCTGAAATAATACGGTTGCGACTCGGAAAATGCCTTGCATTGGGTCCTGTACCCGGAGGGAATTCCGAAACCAGCAGCCCTTCACTGGCTATCTTGTGAGCCAGTTCACGATTGATGGCCGGGTAGACGCGATCCAGTCCGGTGGCGACTACGGCGATGGTAAAACCGCCGGCCTGCAGAGCGCCGGCATGACTGGCGGTGTCAATTCCAGTCGCCATGCCGCTGCAGATCCCGAGTCCGCAAGTGGCGAGATGTTTTGCAAATTGTGTGGCATTCTGTACGCCGCCGGAGGTGGGGTTGCGGCTGCCGACTATCGCCAGCTGCGGGAGTTTGAGTAATTCGGGATTGCCTTTGAGAAAAAGAGCGGCCGGAGGATCGGGAATTTCACCGAGCAAGGCGGGGTAGTCCGGATCACCCCAGGTGATCAGGTGGTGATCGGATGCTTCCAACCAGGCGGAGTCTGAAGTGATCAGGCTCTCATCAGGGTGCAGTATAGTTGCACTGATATCAGACTTGATTCCTGCGGCATGCAAATGGCCGGCGGATGCGGAAAAAATATCCGCAATCGAGCCGAAATGCTGCAGGAGTTTATGGATGCTTCTGGAGCCGATACCCGGCGCACGGATGAGCGCCAGCCATTGTGATTGTGTTGATTTCAGCATTCCGTTGCCCGGGTTCCGTGAGTGTCGTTTATGGACTATGCACCGGGTAACCGCTCTTGATGGAGCGGGTTGCACTCGATATGAGCCCAAAACTGACGCGATGAAAAACGCGGAAGATGATGATTTTTCCAGCGCTCTCTTCTGGAAGAGTCACGATAGGCTTTCCCCAGAAATTACGCTTCTCAGGGTACTCCGACTCGTCACTCTGTCTCGGAGCAAAGCGATCAACAATGTTGCGTCGACTAGTGTTTACGAGCAGAACATCGCCCTGCTCAAGGCCATCGGCTGCTCCCCTGTCGATGGCGATTACACTATATTGTCCTGCATTGGTAACGCCGCCGGGAATGTCAATGATGTGGCCATCTACCTGCCGACTCGGCACTCCGGGTTGAAAATAGAGATCCTTGTTCTTGATCTTTTTTGCCGTAGACGGGATTAAACGATCACCGTGCATGACCTCCCTTGTCGTCGAGGTGATCTGGATAGTAGCGGGATCATCATCGCGAAGCAGCTTCGCCGTGCCGATATAAAGAGCGACTCTGCCGAGCACTTCACCAGTATCATAATCCTTGTAGAGATCTCCCGGTCGCACAATGTCGAAGTGTGTTGCAGTGGGTCTGCGTATTTTTTTCCTGGGCTCGCCCTCCACGAACCTGAACCCTTGCGGAAGTTCGCCTGTGCCTGGAGGGAGTGTGACGCCTGGCGGAAGTCTCCAGGTGCTTGTAGAACTGGATTCGAAGTCGTCTTCCAGCGAGCCGAGGTGACGCGCATAGGCGCGCTCGCCAGGGCCTGCAATCAGCGTGCCTTCGCGAAAGCCTATGATGTAACCGGAGTTTTCGATTGCTCTGTCATCCAGTAGATAGGGCCTGGAGAGAAATGCGCGTATCACCCGTAGTGAGATAGTTCCAATCGGTGAGCCTCTCTTGCGTCCACCCTGACGCACCAGTCGTGGCTGGCCGTTGACCCATGTCAGGCTCAACCGGTCGCCGGGGTAGATGAGATCAGGGTTCTTGATCGAGGGATTTCTTTTCCATAGCTGGGGCCACTCCCAGGGGTGCTGCAGAAATCGCCCGGATATATCCCACAGGGTATCTCCTTTGGTGACAATCACTTCGTTGGGGTGACCGTCACGCAACTGCACAGCCATTAGCGGCGCAGACACAAGCAGTATCAGGATTGCTGTCAGTAGTTGTAATCTTGGTTTGGTCATATCTTGTGGTCCCCGGATTCAGTTCCTCGACGCAGACACAGGAAATGAATGTGATTTTTATATATCATAGACGCAAAGGAGAATATACCTGAAGTCGGCGATTCAGGAAACAGATTGAATCAAATGATGATGAGATTATGGCAAAACTAGAAATTCTGCACTTTCCTGATGCGCGCCTGCGCAATACCGCGCTTCCGGTCGAGGATGTGGATGAGTCTATTCAGAGACTGCTCGATGATATGTTGGAAACCATGTATGCAGCTCCGGGAATCGGCCTTGCTGCGATACAGGTGAATGTCGCCAAAAGGATTATTGTGATCGATATCAGTGAAGATCATGACCAGCCGCTGTGTTTGATCAACCCCGAGATCATCGAGAGGGATGGTGAAGAGAGCTGCGAAGAGGGCTGCCTCTCGGTTCCGGGGGTGTTTGAGACTGTGACGCGAGCCCAGCACATCAGGGTGCGTGCGCTGGATCACGACGGCAACGGGATTGAGATCGAAGACGACGGCCTGCTGGCTGTCTGTATTCAGCATGAGATTGATCACCTCGACGGCAAGCTGTTTGTCGACTACTTATCAAACCTGAAGCGAGAGCGCATCCGCAAAAAAATGGAGAAGAAGAGTCGCCAGGCGGTTGTGATTTAATGCGCATCATTTTTGCCGGAACACCGGATTTCTCTGTTTCTGCGTTACAGGCGCTGATCGCCTCCCCCCATGAAGTCGTGGCGGTCTACACGCAGCCTGACCGCCCGCTCGGGCGAGGTAGAAAGCTTGTGCATGGTCCGGTCAAGCAGGTTGCTGTCGATCATAAAATCCCAGTTTATCAACCACTCGATTTCAAGGCGACTGAAACTGTTGAGGAGTTGCAGCAGTTGCAGGCAGACCTGATGGTTGTGGTGGCCTACGGGCTGATCCTTCCCCAGGCGGCTCTTGACGCGCCGCGACTGGGAGGCGTGAATATTCACGCCTCCCTGCTGCCGCGCTGGCGCGGTGCGGCGCCGATACAGCGCGCCATTATTGCAGCAGATCAACAAACGGGAATCTCTATCATGCAGATGGAGGCCGGTCTGGACACCGGTCCGGTGTGGTTGCGTAGAGATGTCGATATCAGCGCCAATGAGACGGGCGCACATCTGCATGACCGGCTTGCGCAGCTGGGGGCAGATGCATTGATGGATGCACTGCCGCTGTTGGGCGGTGATGAGCATCAGCCAACTGCGCAAGCGGATGATGGTGTGACTTATGCGCACAAACTCAGCAAGAGTGAGGCGGCAATAGAGTGGAGCGAGCCGGCTGCTTTGATCCATCGCAAGGTGTGTGCATACAATAGCTGGCCGGTTGCCTATACGCAGCTGGGCGGTAAACAGCTGCGCGTGTGGGAGTCGCGGCTTGTCGATGGTGAGAGCAAAGCTGCGCCCGGTCGTGTCGTCAACAGCTCCCCTGATGGTATTGATATCGCCACCGGAGAGGGGTTGCTGCGTATTATCAAGTTGCAGCTGCCGGGAAAAAGGGCGATGTCCGCAGCAGATTTTCTCAATGCCCACTCACTCGATAATGTAGGACTCGGGTAATGGCCGCACTTGATGCGCGCGCAGCCAGCGCCCTGGTAATTCAACAGGTATTGCAGGGGCGCAACCTGGAGACTGCTTTGCGCAGTGTTGCCGACAGATTGCCCGAGAAGGAGAGAGCGCTGACAGCTGAGCTTTCCTATGGGGTGTGCCGCTGGTACTTTCAACTCGACGCACTATTGGGCCTGTTGCTGGACAAACCGATCAAATCTTCACAGAGAGTCATTCATGCCCTGATGCTGGTAGGACTCTATCAACTGCTGCATACGCGGATTCCTGCGCACGCTGCGGTTTCGGAGACTGTAGCAGCAACAGGGAAACTCAGGAAGGGCTGGGCGAAAAGCCTGACGAATGCGGTATTGCGGCGTTTCCTGCGGGAGCAGCAGAGCCTGCAGCAGCAGTTGGATGCAAATGATGCGGCAACGCTGGCCATGCCGCAGTGGCTGTTGCAGCGCCTGCAGCAGGAATGGCCCGGACAGTGGCGCCAGATCGCAGAGAGTTATCTGCAGCGGCCGCCGATGACGCTGAGGGCGAATTGCAGCAGAACCAGTGTTGAAGCTGCGATCGCTGAGCTGGCTGCAGCGGGGGTCGCAGCACATTCATTTGCCGGGATCGACTCAGCATTGATGCTGGAGAAGGCAGCTGCTGTTGAATTACTGCCAGGGTTCTCCGCCGGCTATCTGTCGGTGCAGGATGCCGGAGCGCAATTTGCCGCACAGCTGCTCGATGCCCAACCCGGTGACGAGGTGCTTGATGCCTGTGCGGCTCCCGGCGGAAAAACGACACACATTCTTGAGCGCCAGCCCGATGCCTGCGTCACTGCAATGGATATCGATGCCGGGCGGCTGCAGCGTGTCGAGGAAAACTTACAGCGCCTGGGGCAACAGGCGCGCCTGATTGCAGGTGATATCTCGCTGCAGCAGGGCGAGTGGCGTGATCGCAGCTATGAGCGGATACTGCTGGATGTCCCCTGTACCGCCACAGGGGTAATTCGACGCCATCCCGATATCAAGCTATTGAGAAAAGCCGGGGATGTGGATTCGCTGGCTGAGCGTCAGCAGCAAATACTCGAATCCGTGTGGCCGCTGCTGAAATCCGGTGGTGTGCTGTTGTATGTGACCTGCTCGCTGCTGCCGGAAGAGAATCAGCAGCAGATTGAAGCGTTTTTGGCCAGGCATGATGATGCAATGGAGCAGGTAATTGCTCTGGCGGTGGGACACAAGCAGTCCGCCGGTTGGCAGATATTGCCCGGCGAGTCGCGCATGGATGGTTTTTACTATGCACGGCTCGGAAAGCGCTGATGCATTTTTATAAAGTATCTCTGATGATCATGATGATGTTGCTGACTGTCGATGCCGCAGCTGGTGGGATCGATGTCAGGGATGTCACGCTATGGGAAAATGAAAACAGCTATCTTGTGGATGCCGATATCGATTATTTCCCGACCGACACGGTGATCGAAGCATTAAAAAACGGCATTCCCCTGACCTTCGAAGTGACAGTGAAGGTGAGGGAGTCAGACAGCTGGCTAGGCTGGTTCGAGCGCGCGCTTACAAAACGTAAAATCCGTTTTCAACTGCGTTATCGTCCGCTTTCGTCGCTGTATGAAATCTCCAGTGACGACAATCAATATCAGCGCAATTTTGTTTCGTGGAAGTCACTTTTTGCAAATCTGGGGGAGCTGCGGCAGATCGCAATTGCCGATACCGGAGAGCTTGATGTGAATAAGAAATATCACGTCGAGATCAAGGCGGAACTTGATATCAACAGTTTGCCGCTGCCGATGCGTCCGATGGCCTACATTGATTCAGACTGGGATATGTCGAGCGGATGGAGTAAATGGCCACTGCATCAGTGATCAGGGCTGCCATCAGGGTACTGCTGTCAGTGGCGCTGCTTGCCGGGCTGCTGGTGTCGCTGCACCTCATGAGCGGCGCTGTACAGAATGAGGAGAATCTTAACCAGCTCTATATTCCTCTGTTGATTTTCAATATTCTGGGGCTTTTGATTCTGCTGGTGGTGATCAGCGTCAGCCTGGCCAGACTGATCAGGGCATACCGTGCAAATCGCCCCGGAGCGCGCCTGACCATGCGCATGGTGTCGCTGTTCGTGCTGTTGTCGCTGCTGCCTGTAGCGGTCGTCTACTTCTACTCCATGCAATATTTGCTGCGCGGAATCGATGGCTGGTTTGATGTGCAAATCGATCAGGCGATGCAGGATTCCCTGTCGCTCGGCAAGGCGTCCATGGATCTGCAGAAGCGCTACCTGCTGCATCAGACCCAGGAGTTGAAGAGTGAAATTGCTGAAAGGGGGGAGGATGGCCTGATTGTCTATCTGGGGGAGTTGCGTGGTCGCAGCGGCGCCACAGAGCTCACCGTCCTGGATGCCAACGGGCAGATTATTGCATCCAGAAATATTAATCCAGGCATCCTCATGGCTGACACGCCGAATAGCGCAATTATGGGTCAGGTGGCTTCGGCAGGAGCCTACGTCGGCCTTACTCCCTATGGTGAGGAAGGGTTGCTGCATCTGCGTGTGGTGGTGATGGATCGCATTGAATCATTTTTTCTGCAGGGAATCTTTCCGACCCCCGAGCGTATCAGTGGTCTCAGTGACAAGGTGCAGGGCGCTTTTGAAAACTATCAGCGGCTCAGTTATCTGCAAAAATCTTTGAAGATAACCTTCTCGCTGGCGTTGTTGCTGGTGTTGCTATTCAGTTTTTTTACCGCAGTGTGGGCTGCCATCTACTCCGCCCGCCGGCTTCTGGCGCCGCTGGTCGACCTTGGAGAGGCGACAAAATCTGTGGCGGAAGGGGATTACACGACACGCCTGCCGCCGCGTAAAGGCAGGGATGAAGTTGAATTTCTGGTCTCCTCTTTCAATGCCATGACCTTGCGCATAGGCCACGCCAGAGATGTTGCCGCCAACAGTCAAAAACAGGTTGAGGATCAGCGCGCCTATCTTCAGACTGTGTTAGAGCATCTCTCCACGGGTGTGATTGCTTTCAGCAGCGAGGGTGACCTGCGCACAGTCAACAGCGCTGCCGGCAAGATTCTCGCTATTCCGCTGGAGAACAGAATTGGCTGCAGTATTAGCACGCTTGCTGATGAGGAGCCGTTGCTGAAATCATGGCTCGACAGAGTGCAGGAGATCCGGGACTCACTGCAGCATGAACAGCAGGGCCAGGAGTCGCTGGATACCTACGAGGGCAGAAAGATATTGCGCTGGCGCACCACGCCGCTGATAGACGCCGGGGGGCCGACAGGTGCGCTGGTGTTGATGTTTGATGATATTACGGATTTGCTGAGGGCGCAGCGCGAATCGGCATGGGGAGAGGTTGCGCGCAGGCTGGCGCATGAAATCAAAAACCCGCTGACGCCAATTCAGCTTTCGGCCGAGCGGTTGCGGCGGAAATATCTGCAGCAGATGGATGATGCCGACGTACTGGACAGGGCCACCAATACCATCATTCAGCAGGTTGAGGCGATGAAACGTATGGTCAACGCTTTCTCTGATTATGCCAGGCCATCGAAGCTGGAGAAAGAGTCACTGGTTTTCGATCAGTTGTTACGCGCAGTTGTCGGTCTCTACGGATCAGAGGAGGGTGAAATTTCTCTCTCACTGCATGCCGGGGATGCACGCCTGTACGCAGATCCTGTCAAGCTCCGGCAGGTGGTGCATAACCTCGTAAAAAATGCCCAGGAGGCGGTGCATGATCAGCCACAGCGTCAGATCAGCATCAGCAGCAGAAATGACGAGGTGAAGCAGTGTCATTTCATCGAACTGCAGGTTGTGGATAGTGGCTCCGGTTTTGACACCGGGCTGCTGGAACGGGTGTTCGATCCATACGTGACGACGAAGCAGAAAGGCACGGGTCTGGGACTTGCGATTGTACGCAAGATCATCGATGAACATGGCGGCGGTATCTGGATAATGAATCGTCCCGAGGGTGGGGCGCGTGTTATTGTGCGCCTGCCTGAAGAGATGGCAGATCAGGAGATCTGTCGTCATATACCTCCACCATCCAAACGAGAGAGTGAATGAAGCGTTCCTATATTCTGGTCATCGACGATGAGCCTGACATCCGTGAAACCGTAAAGGATATTCTTGAAGATGAGGGCTATGAAGTTGCCCTTGCGGAGAATGCCGAGGCGGCGCGCAAGCAGTTGCGGGATCGCCTTCCCGACCTGGTGCTGCTGGATATATGGATGCCGGATACCGATGGAATTACACTGCTGAAGGAGTGGAAAGAGTCCAGTGGCGGAGAGTTGCCCAGTCCGGTGGTGATGATGTCCGGACATGGAAATGTGGAGACAGCCGTAGAGGCAACCCGGCTTGGAGCCTATGATTTCCTGGAAAAACCGCTCAGCATCGCCAAGATGATGCTGACCATCGAGAGAGCGATTGAAAGCAGTACCCTCAAACGTGACAGCAGTGTTCTGCATGATGCCCTGGATCTGGAACCTGCCGGAAGAAGCGCTTCCACGCTGCGTTTGAAGGAGCAGGTAAAAAGGATTGCCAGGCACGACTCGTGGGTGCTGTTTACAGGAGAGCCCGGCAGCGGCCGTGAAACCTTTGCCCGCTATCTGCATGCCAACAGCAACCGTGCCGAACGTCCCTTTATCGATGTCGTCGTTTCGGCAATCTCACCGGGAAATGCAGCACTCGAACTCTTTGGACAGGAAGATGGCGAGCAGATTCAGTATGGCCGCCTGGAGCAGGCGCGCGGCGGCACCCTGTTTCTGGATGAGGTCGCCGATATGGAACTCGATGTGCAGGCACAGCTGGTCGGTGTACTCGACAGCGGCACATTTCTGCGCGTAGGCGGGTCCGAACCCGTACATATGGATGTGCGCATCATTGCAGCGACCCAGCACAACCTGGAAGAGCAGGTCAATCAGCAGCGCTTTCGGGAAGATCTCTTCTACCAGCTGAATGTTGTTCCGGTGCACATTCCCCCGTTAAGGGAGCATGCGGATGATATCCCGGATCTGCTCAACTATTACACCGACTACTATGCCAGGCATGAGCGCCTGCCATACCGGGAGTTCTCTATTGGTGCGCAAAATTACCTGCGCCAGTACGAGTGGCAGGGCAATATTCGCGAACTGAAAAATGTGGTTCAGCGCCTGCTGATCCTCGGTGGAGATGATGAAATCGATGCTGAAGAGGTGGAAGCGGCGATAGGCGCTGCCTCCTCGGTCAATACGGCAGCCGGAGGCGTGGTCTCATTCGACCAGCCGTTGCGCGAGGCCCGCGAGGAGTTTGAAAAAGCCTACCTGACCTATCAACTGGAAAAGCACGAACGCAATGTCACGCAGATGGCGGCAGAAGCAGGTATGGAGCGCACCCATCTCTACCGCAAGTTAAAAAGCCTTGGAATCGATGTGAAAGGCAAATAAAAACAAAGTTGGCAGTAATCCGTTGGCAGGAAAACAAAGTTGTCAGTATTCAGTTGGCAGTTTGCAGTAAAATAAAAACAGAAAAGAAAGTTTGTAGTGGACAATGACTCGATTAGGGTTTTGCCAACTGCGAACTGCAAACTGACGACTGCGAACTGCAAACTGAATTTTGTCAACTGCCCGGATTCGTTAAAAAACAGTGGATATTCCATTAAATTTGGGGTTGCCCACGAATAATTCCTCCAACTTGTTGACACTGCTCCTGAGTTGTAGCAAAATACGCGCTTCGTTTTCGGAGGGGTTCCCGAGTGGTCAAAGGGATCAGACTGTAAATCTGACGGCTCAGCCTTCGGAGGTTCAAATCCTCCCCCCTCCACCAGATTTTTTGCCTTTGTCATCGGATTTCACGAGCTAGTGATTCTGGTCAAGGGTCTTTTGTCGTTGTTTTTTATGATAAAAGGGCTGTAGGCGAGGCCGCGAAATCTGCGGGTGTAGTTTAATGGTAGAACTTCAGCCTTCCAAGCTGAATACGTGGGTTCGATTCCCATCACCCGCTCCAGTTTGATGGGATTTTGGGGGTAGAGGGTTCAGGGACGCTCTGTCCGGAACCCCGGGGATTCTGAGAAGGGTTCTGAAAAAATTGCGCCCAGATAGCTCAGTTGGTAGAGCACACCCTTGGTAAGGGTGAGGTCGGCAGTTCGAATCTGCTTCTGGGCTCCATATGCAACAGCAGTGTTGAGATTGAGAAATTGTTTTTGACTTACTCCGGAGACGCGTGATGTCTAAAGAAAAATTTGAACGTACAAAACCGCACGTAAACGTCGGTACGATTGGCCACGTTGACCACGGTAAGACGACGCTGACAGCGGCCCTGACCATGGTTTGCGCAAAGCAGTTTGGCGGTGAAACCAAGGCATTCGACCAGATCGACAATGCCCCGGAAGAGCGCGAGCGCGGCATCACCATCGCCACCTCGCACGTCGAGTATGAGTCAGAGAAGCGCCACTATGCGCACGTCGACTGCCCCGGCCACGCCGATTATGTGAAAAACATGATTACCGGCGCCGCGCAGATGGACGGTGCCATCCTGGTTGTCTCTGCAGCTGACGGTCCCATGCCGCAAACGCGTGAGCACATCCTGCTGTCACGCCAGGTCGGCGTGCCCTACATCGTTGTCTACATGAACAAGGCGGACATGGTCGACGATGAAGAGCTGCTGGAGCTGGTGGAGATGGAGATCCGCGAACTGCTGGACGACTATGAATTTCCCGGTGACGATACTCCGATCATCATCGGCTCGGCGCTGAAGGCGCTGGAAGGCGATACCTCGGATATCGGCGAGCCATCCATCGTCAAGCTGGTGGAAGCGCTGGACAACTATATTCCGGAGCCTGAGCGCGCTATCGATCAGCCTTTCCTGATGCCGATCGAGGATGTCTTCTCGATCTCCGGACGCGGCACCGTTGTTACGGGCCGTATCGAGCGCGGTATCGTCAAGGTGGGTGAAGAGATCGAGATCGTCGGTGTCAAGGATACCACCACCACCACCTGTACCGGTGTTGAGATGTTCCGCAAGCTGCTGGACGAAGGTCGCGCAGGCGATAACGTCGGCGTGCTGCTGCGCGGCACCAAGCGTGACGAAGTCGAACGCGGCCAGGTGCTGGCGAAGCCCGGAAGCATTACACCGCACACCGTGTTCGAGTGTGAAGTCTATGTGCTGAGCAAGGATGAAGGCGGCCGTCATACGCCGTTCTTCAACAACTATCGTCCACAGTTCTATTTCCGCACCACGGATATCACAGGAGCCTGTGA
>JAUXDV010000263.1 GCA_030620735.1 Gammaproteobacteria bacterium | reverse complement strand
GCTGCGCTCGCAATGACAGGACAAAAAAAGCCGGAGTGATTATAAATCACCCCGGCCTTTGTGCTTTCCCCGGCATACCGGGGTTCAAGACAGGTTACTTATCCAGTCTCTTGAAGTTTCCGCCTTTCAATGAGGCGTCACCCATCAGGCCTTTTTCGCCGAAGACAAAGGCGACAACCGGGCTCTTGATGTTGTTGGTATCGAGAACGCCGCCGGCGCCAGTCTTGGCGACAGCAACATTTGCATCAGCGCCAGCTTCCCACTTGCGCTTGTTGGAACGGAATTTTCCCAGCGCAGCCTCGTCGTTGAACACCATGACCATTGAGTATGAGGAGATGCCGGCGAGGAAGCCGTACTTGACGGCTTTGTAGCCGTAGTAATCAACAGTTTTACCGTTGATGTTCAGTGAGCACTTGCCACCAGAGGCGCCAATGATGAAGCCACCCTTGGTGATCGATGGGCACACCAGAACGCCTTTCGCGCTATTGATGATAGCCTTTGCGCCAGGCTGTTCTTTGTCGAATTTTTCCAATGTGGCTTTTGCTTCAGCATCCTGGGTCTTCGCGTCGAATGCCTGGACCTGGGCTGTTACTGTCATGCCAAGTGCTACGACGGCGCCGATGAGGCTCTTGTTGATCATTTGCATAGATATCATTTGTGGTTTCTCAAGTTGGGAATGATTCAGGCGAAAACGGAAATAGTGTCATTATGACGCTCCGATGAGATGCCCGGATGGTGGTGTTTCATGCATCAGTGTGAATGAAACTGGCGTGATGTTAGCATATTTGCAGGTGATTGCCACACGAGAGCAGAGGATTCCAGCGATTCTCAATGTACCAATAGAGTGCCGATAGCTGGAGGATTCATCGCAGTATTATTTTACAGCGCCTGGCGAATCATTGAACGAGAAGCCGCAGACATCGATGACTGGCTCCAGTTGGGACTGTGTTCTAGGGAACTTTCTGCAGTTCAACGGCCTGAAATTGTAGGCTGAGCAAGAGCTGCTGCCATCTTCGGCTATTTTCAGAAAGCTGCACTTGAATGGCAGCTTGCAACATTCACCGCATTGGTTGCAGCTGCCGGTGCGGCTTTTGTCAACAGGCAATACCGATGTGAGAGTTCTGGCAAGTTTTGGAATCATTTCAAATTTTCCTAATACTTCATAGATATAATTATCCACCATTTTTGATGCAAAATAAAATCTATTGGGTGAGTATTTCCACTTTTAAGAGTGGGGTAAGTCTGGAGTGAAGCGCCTCGAAAATGTCGATGCAGCGCATCGCACTTCCATCATGAATCTATCTTTCGCATCCTGAGTCGAATCCTCTATAATCCAGCAAGTCCATTTTGCAATGACTTCTATGAACATGCCCCGAACCGGAGAATGAGTATGCACAAACGAAAAATCCTGGTCGGCAGCCTCGCCCTGCTGCTAATCCTGTTGAGCGTGACCCAGCTCAATGCCGCCCCGTTCAGGGAGCGTTTCAAGAATACCGAGCCCTATGGCGTGCTGTTTAATCAGTATGACCCTAATTTCTACACCGGCTTTGCCCCCAGGGTGCAGAGTAAAGAGCACATCACCATCCACCTTGGACGCGGCAACCAGGTGCGCGTACGCATGGTGCTTCCCGAGGAGAGCATCGACCACTATATCGAAGATCAAGTGGCGCGCCATGCGCTCTATCAAGAGGTCATCGACAAGGGCGTCATCACCCTCACTACGAATAAATCCTGGGAACTCTACGATGCCAGGATCGAGGAGGAGAAGCTCGCAGATCTTGTCGCTAAAAAACCGGAGTTGAGTCCTGAAGAGTGGCGCCAGCTCAACCTGGATGTCATCGATAAGCTCAATCCGGGACGTCTGCATCATATTCAACGTGATTTCAATGCCATGGTCACGGACTTTGCCGCTGCACTCAAAGCAGCTGAGGAGCCTAAGGATCTCAAGGAGAAGCTGGTTCTGGTCAACGACTTTTTCCCGCATCGCATCTATATCACCGACCTGACAGCAGAACAGGATGCAGTCTTCACTGAACTGCAGTCACTCGCCAAGAGTGATGACACGGCTGGATTTGCAGCAAAAGTCGAAGCATTTTTCAAGGATGTCAGCGCAAATCTTTATGCGGTGAATGACGGCAAACTCAATTTCTACGAATTCACCAGCGTCTTTCCCGCTGGTACCTATGACTCCACCACCAAATACAAGGGACGCGCCATACCGCGTTTCTCCACCACAGGCGTATGGACCCTGATTCCACGCAAGCATGGCACCGGCGATACCGGCATGGTTGATTACATCTCCAAAGCGGGCTATTACGGCATGATGCCGATGCTGCCGTATCAATATGCCGGTGGCAGCGCCTACAACGCCTTTCACAACCCCGGCATCAGCAACTGGATGGGTGGTCATCCGCTGATTCCCAAGGAGTGGAAAGAGTCAACCGATAACAGCCGCAGCGGCAAGCCCTATCTGCGCTCTTCGATCACCAGCAGGGGGCCGGTTTCACACGGCTGTACGCGTATGAGCCCCGGACACCTGACGGAGTTCCGCGAAATGCTGCCCTCGACATCTGACGGCATGCAAGGTATACGGGTGTTTTTGAATCTCTCGCAGTGCTATGACGTCATCGATATAGACGGCGATGGCACAGAAGAGGCGATGGGCGTGCAATACTATATCGCCTTCCAGGGGAAATCGCGTGTGGCCAATCTCATCTGGGCGCAAAACGACCGCAAGGATTTCTACGACTGGTTGTATGGTGACGAGATTGCCTATGGCGAACCCGGTGAAGTGACTGTCAAAAACGCCGTCTCCTGTAATTTTGTCAAACGCAAGGCCAGCGAGGGCAAGGTATATCAGGATATCAAGCTTTACGAAGCGCCTTCCGAGCCTGAAAACCTGCAGTTCTATACCATCAAAGGTGTCAAGCCCACATCTCACCTCGGCTATGATATCAACCGCGAACTGCGCCGTGTCGGCTACGGCTACGAAGTGGACCGCAAGCTGCTGAAGCTTGATTGACAGCTTACAGATTATTTTTTACCACGAAAGGCACGAAAAACACGAAAATGGAAAACTGATCGTTCGTGCTTTTCGTGCTTTTCGTGAATTTCGTGGTTAAAAATGGTCTTGTTGCCAAAATGATGCTCTTCTAAATTTGTATGGATTCAAATGAAATAC
>JAUXDV010000056.1 GCA_030620735.1 Gammaproteobacteria bacterium | reverse complement strand
AGGAAGCAGTACGATACAGAAAGTTTATGATGAAATCTACAGGAAATGTAGAGCCAAAACTACTCCAACCTGAATATTCAATTACTTTAGGTGAAGAGAATGGCTTTAATCACAACAGTTTTTTCAACAAAGGGCGGCTGCGGTAAAACAACCACAACCGCAAATCTGGGAGGCATTCTCGCATCCCTCGGCTATCAGGTCCTGCTGATCGATGCTGATCCGCAGCCAACACTCTCAAGTTATTTTCCAATCAAAGAAGCCGCTCCACGAGGCATCACACCGCTGATTCGCCCGGAATCCGGGGTTGATATTGCAAGCTGCATTTCTGAAACGACGATTCCTGGATTATTTTAAAACCTAAAACCTCCCTACAACAACCCCAACAGATACTGCCCGTAGCTGTTCTTGCTTAACATTTCACCCTGCTGCTGAAGTTGCTGTGCGCTGATCCACTGCTCCTGAAAGGCGATCTCTTCCAGGCAGGCAATTTTCAACCCCTGCCTCTCTTCGATGGTCTGAATATAGTTGCCTGCCTGCATCAGGGATTCATGGGTGCCGGTATCCAGCCATGCAAAACCGCGTCCAAAGCGTTGCACGTTGAGCTTCTCCTGCTGCAGATAAATGATATTCAGATCGGTGATCTCGAGTTCACCGCGTGCGGAGGGTTTGATCTCAGCCGCCAGGTCGCACACCTGCCGGTCATAAAAATAGAGGCCTGTGACTGCGTATTTAGATTTTGGATCTTCAGGTTTTTCCTCCAGGGAGATCACTCTGCCGCTGCCATCGAATTCGACGACGCCGTAAGAGCGTGCGTCTTTTACCCGGTAGCCAAATACAGTCGCTCCACCCTCATTGGCCTGGCTGACAGCAGCATGCATCAAATCCTGTAGTCCATGCCCATAGAAAATATTGTCACCCAGAATCAGGGCGCATGGAGAATCGTTAATAAACTCCCTGCCAATCAGGAATGCCTGCGCCAGTCCTTCAGGTTCAGGCTGCACCGCATAACTCAGCTCAATCCCCCACTGCTCGCCGCTGCCGAGCAGTTCCTGAAATGCAGGCAGGTCGCGCGGCGTGGAGATGATTAGGATTTCGCGGATACCGGCAAGCATCAGCACCGACAGGGGGTAGTAGATCATCGGTTTGTCATAGACAGGCAGCAGCTGCTTGGAGATGCCGCGTGTTACCGGATAGAGACGGGTTCCCGAGCCACCCGCAAGAACAATTCCTTTCATACATTCATCCTGATTTAGCCTGTTCCCAGGCGTTCGCCCTGGTAGCTCTCTGCGGCCACTTCCCGGCACCAGTCGAGGTGATCGAGATACCATAAAACAGTCTCTTTGAGACCCGTCTCGAATGTTGCCTGCGGCTCCCAACCCAGCTCGCGTTTGAGCTTACTCGCATCGATTGCGTAGCGAAGGTCGTGACCGGGACGGTCTTTAACAAAAATTTTCAGACTCTTATGTGGAACATGTGCAGAGTCCGGAAAGAGTTCATCCATGATATTGCACAGCGCATCGACCACCTGCAGGTTGGTCAATTCGCAGTTGCCGCCGACATTATAGACTTCCCCTGGTTTTCCAGCCTGCAGCACCTCCCAGATGGCCGCACAGTGGTCCACGACATAGAGCCAGTCGCGAATATTGCCGCCGTCTCCATAGATCGGCAGTGGTTGGCCCTCAAGGGCATTCAGAATCATCAGCGGAATCAGTTTTTCCGGAAACTGCCAGGGCCCGTAGTTGTTTGAGCAGTTGGTCGTCAGCACCGGCATGCCATAGGTGTGGAACCAGGCGCGCACCAGGTGATCGGAGGCCGCCTTGGATGCCGAGTAGGGCGAATTGGGTGCATAGGGTGTCTCCTCGGTAAACAGCCCCTCGCTTCCAAGGGAGCCATAGACCTCGTCAGTGGAGACATGCAGGAAACGAAACGACGCCTGCTGCTCACCATCCAGCCCGCTCCAGTATTCGCGTGCGCACTGCAGCATATTGGCCGTGCCTGCGACATTGGTCTGGATAAAGGCCATGGGGCCGTCGATGGAGCGGTCGACATGGCTCTCGGCCGCAAAATTGACGATAGCCTGCGGCTGATACTGCTCCAGCAGCGACTTGGTCAGCGCCTCATCCCCGATATCACCCTCGACAAATAGATGACGCTCATCATCCATGATGTCTGAGATGGTCGCCAGGTTGCCAGCGTAAGTCAACAGATCAAGATTGACCACTCTGACATTCTGCTCCAGTAAATAGCGGACAAAATTACTGCCGATAAAACCGGCGCCGCCGGTGACAAGGATTGTTTGCATAATTTATTTCCTATGAATCTCATTTATTCGTCATTGTGAGGAGCCTGCAACGAAGCAATCTCTAGCGACTTGATTCCATAGAAAGAGATTGCCGCGCTGCGCTCGCAATGACAAGGCTTTAGGTTTATTGAACTGTTGTTCAACCAACCCACACCCGCGCATTTCTGAAGAGACGCATCCAGGGACTCTCTTCGCCCCACTCGGGTGGACGCCAGGAGAGCTGTACGGAACGGAAGACGCGCTCGGGATGCGGCATCATGATCGTGACCCTGCCGTCTTCCGTGGTCAGCCCGGTAATCCCTTCGATAGAACCGTTTGGATTTGCCGGGTAGCGCTGCGCCACTTCACCGCTGTTTTCGATATAGCGCATGCTGATGTGCGCATTGCTGATCACATTTGAATCTGGAAATTCGGCCCTGCCCTCGCCATGCGCCACGGCAATCGGCAGGCGTGATCCCGTCATCCCCTGCAATAAGATCGATTTGCTATCGACGATTTCGACCAGCGACAGGCGCGCCTCAAACTGTTCGCTGCGGTTGCGCACGAAACGCGGCCACTCACTGGCTCCTGGAATCAGCTCCTTGAGATGTGACAGCATCTGGCAGCCGTTGCAGACTCCTAGCGAGAAGCTATCCGGACGATGGAAAAATTGCTCGAACTGGTCTCTTGCGCGGGAGTGGAACAGGACCGATTTCGCCCAGCCGCCGCCGGCACCGAGCACATCGCCATAAGAGAAACCGCCGCAGGCAACCAGCCCGTGGAACTGCTGCAACGTAATACGCCCCTCGATGATATCGGACATATGCACATCGACGGCTTCGAAACCGGCGCGGTCAAATGCCGCAGCCATCTCGATCTGGCCATTGACGCCCTGTTCACGCAACACGGCAATCTTAGGCCTGGACCCTGAGTTGATCATGGCTGCGCCGATCTCATCATCGGCATCGAATGTCAGCAGCGGCGACAATCCCGGATCGGCGCTGCCGATGCGCTGATACTCCTCATCCGCACATTGCGGGTTGTCCCGCAGTGACTGCATGCGCCAGCTGGTTTCAGACCAGATTTTTCGCAGCTCGCTGCGCTGTGCAGCGAGTATGTTTCTGCCATCGCGATCAAATTGAATCCTCTCATCATCGATCAGCGGCGCACCGATAAGATGACTGCAGTGGCCCAGCCCCTGCTGCTGCAGTATGGAGAGCACCTGCTCTACATCCTCTCTTCTTACCTGCAGGACAGCACCCAGCTCTTCATTGAAGAGCGCCCCGGCATCACCCTCTTCCCCAGCGGGAAGATTGATGTGCAAACCGCAATTTCCGGAAAAAGCCATCTCCGCAAGCGTTGTGAAAACGCCGCCGTCAGAACGGTCATGATAGGCGAGCAGCAATTCCTGGCGATTCAGCAACTGTACGGCATCGAAGAACCCCTTAAGCATCAACGGGTCATCCACATCCGGGCACTGATCCCCGACCTGCTTGTAGACCTGAGCCAGGGCGCTGCCGCCAAGCCGGTTCTTCCCCTGTCCGAGGTCAACGAGAATCAGCTGCGTTTCCCCACAGTCGGTACGCAATTGAGGCGTCAGGGTGCGGCGCACATCAGCGACCGGCGCAAATGCAGAGATAATCAGTGAGAGAGGGGCCGCCATCTCCACATTTTCACCGCTGGTGGAATCCTTCCACACGCTCTTCATCGACATCGAATCCTTGCCGACCGGGATGGCGATGCCCAGTGCAGGGCAGAGTTCCATGGCAACGGCCTCAACCGTCGCATAGAGATTGGCATCTTCTCCGGCATGGCCGGCCGCCGCCATCCAGTTGGCCGAGAGCTTGATATCCCCAGCATGATTAATGGCTGCCGCCGCAATATTGGTCAGCGCTTCGCCAATGGCCATGCGTCCCGATGCCGGCGCATCGATCAGCGCCAGCGGTGTACGCTCACCAACGGCCATGCATTCGCCGCTGGTGTTGATATAGTCACTGAGCGTGACTGCACAGTCCGCCACGGGAACCTGCCATGGTCCCACCATCTGATCGCGAGCGACCTGTCCGGTAATCGAACGATCGCCAATGGTAATGAGAAAACTCTTGTCAGCGACAGCCGGAAGTCTTAACACCCGCAAGGCCATCTCTTTGAGCGATACATCAGGAAGATCAAGCGCTGCAGGCAAGGCCTGCCGGGAAATAACATCGCGCAGCATCTTCGGCGGCTTGCCGAACAGCAGCGGCATCGGCATATCAATCGGCTGATTGTTGAAATGGCGATCGCCCAGCAGCAGATGATTTTCATCCGTTGCCGTTCCGACGATCGCACAGGGACAGCGTTCGCGTTCGCAAATGCTGCGAAACTCATCCAGCCTGTCGCTGTCAACGGCCATCACGTAGCGTTCCTGTGCCTCGTTGCACCAGATCTCCATGGGAGTCATGCCGGGATCGTCATTGTTGACTTCACGCAGCTCGAATTGACCGCCGCGATCTGCATCATGCACCAGCTCAGGCAGCGCGTTGGAGAGCCCGCCTGCGCCCACATCATGGATAAAGAGGATGGGGTTGTGCTCGCCACGCCCCCAGCAGCGATCGATGACTTCCTGGCAGCGCCGTTCCATCTCCGGATTACTGCGCTGAACCGAGGCAAAATCGAGATCCTCAGCTGAAGTTCCCGATGTCATCGAGGAGGCTGCCCCGCCGCCGAGGCCAATCAGCATTGCCGGGCCGCCGAGAACCACCAGCGGCGAGCCGACAGGAAAAGTGTTTTTATGGATATGCTCGTCGCGAATATTGCCCAGGCCGCCAGCCAGCATGATGGGTTTGTGATAGCCGCGCAGTTCACTGCCCGCACCGCTGGAGATCCGTTCTTCAAAGGTACGGAAATAGCCGCACAGATTGGGACGTCCAAACTCATTGTTGAATGATGCCGCGCCAATCGGTCCTTGCAGCATAATATCCAGTGCAGAAACAATCCGATCCGGCTTGCCGTGATCCGTCTCCCACGGCTGCTGTGCATGCGGAATACGCAGATTGGAGACCGAGAAGCCGGTCAAACCCGCCTTGGGCTTGCTGCCTTTTCCGGTGGCACCCTCATCCCTGA
Organism: Gammaproteobacteria bacterium; assembly: GCA_030620735.1. Taxonomy (GTDB): domain Bacteria; phylum Pseudomonadota; class Gammaproteobacteria; order Chromatiales; family Chromatiaceae; genus Sva-25. Next base: position 4,154 of record JAUXDV010000056.1, on the reverse strand, counting down.
TTTCACCGCCTGCACCTGTTGCCGCCCCCGGATCAGGAGAGATCGCAGTCGGATGATTATGGGTTTCGACCTTCACCAGGATATGGATATCCTCCTCATGATAGCCGTAACTGTGGTCACCAGCTTGTGGAAAAAAGCGTTGACCGGCATTGCCTGCAATCACCGCAGCATTGTCTGAATAGGCGGAAAGCACCCCGTCAGGAGACTGACTGGTAGTATGTCTGATCATGGAGAAGAGTGTACGGGGTTGAGTGACTCCATCGATAACCCAGTCCGCATTAAAGATCTTGTGGCGGCAATGCTCCGAGTTCGCCTGGGCGAACATCATCAGCTCTATATCATTTGGATTCCTGCCAAGCGCAACAAAACTCTCAAGCAGATAGTCAATCTCATCATCCGATAGCGCCAGCCCCCACTCCACATTGGCCTGCTGCAATGCGCCCTGCCCGCCCTGCAGCACATCAACACTGCGATAGGGCTGCGGCTGCGCATGCGTAAACATCTGCTGCAGCGCCTCAGTGGCTGTCATGAAAGTTGACTCCGTCATGCGGTCATGCAGCATTCCGGCCGCTACCGCCAGCGCTGCATCATCAGCCTCGGCTCCATTGATCAGCAGGTTGAATGCAACTCCCCTTTCGATGCGCTCGACGCACTGCAGTCCACAGTTGTGTGCAATGTCTGTCGCCTTGGTCGACCAGGGAGAGATGGTTCCGCTGCGCGGCGCTACGATCAGCAATCCATGATCATCGAGATGGTAATGATCGGATTCCCGGCCATAGGTCAGTATCTGCTGCAGAATTTCCAGCTCCCGAGGAGAAATCTGCTCAACATAATCGACGAAATGGAGATAATGCGCGGCGATAGTGACATCGTCGTCAAGCAGGCCGGAGAGTTGCTGTTGGAGTCTTTGCAGACGAAAAGCCGAATAGACGGGAGAACCAGAGATGATCTGCATTGCCGTTCAGGAATGGTGGAGAGAATGGATAGTGATTTTACACCAACGGCAAATGATAAATCAGGAGATTTCATTCATAGAGCGAACCACTGGCTGGGGCCATGCTGTTCAAGAATCTGCAATCGCTCATTGAGTGAACCATCGACGCCCTGTACGGCATCACGAACCAGCTGCTCTGCATTATTCTTTTCGCTGATATGTGCGCAGATCAGATGCTCCCATCTGTGGTGATCAAGCTGCCGTAGCAGATCGGCCGACTGGCAGTTATTGAGATGCCCATGATTTCCACCAACACGGCGTTGAAGAAACGGTGGATAAGGCCCCTTCTCGAGCATGTTGATGTCATGATTGAATTCGAGCACCAGCGCATCCAGTCCCTGCAACTGTGAAACGATATGTGTCGTAATGCAACCTGTATCTGTGAGGATGCCCAGGCGTTTTTGATTCGCCTGGAAGACATACTGACAGGGCTCTGATGCGTCATGAGGAACTGTAAAAGGTGTGACATCGACTTCTCCGATACGAAAGGAGGCGCCATTGGCATGGAAATGGTGAATATGTGAATCCTGATGCCATTTGCAGCCACGGCTGGTGCCGGCAGTAGCCCAGACAGGCACATTGTAACGCCGACTCAGTGTTGCAGCCCCCTTGACGTGGTCACCATGCTCATGGGTCAGCAACAATGCGTCAATGCAGGATGCTGTGAGATCTGCCTTTGCAAGACGTGACTCTAGCTCTCTGAGAGAGAAGCCACAATCAATCAGCAGTGTGGTTCCCCCTGACTGCAGCAGCGTCGCATTGCCACCACTGCCGCTGCCAAGCGAGAGTAATTTCATCCCTGCTCCATGCTCATATCCAGCGAAATCAAGTCTCAGACTGACGAAGCATGGAAGTGACCATTTTCTCTCGCCAAGGCGCAAAGACCGCAAAGGTTTTTCTTGGCAAGCTTTGCGTCTTGGCGAGAGTCATTATTGAAATTTGACTCATTGTTAAAGATAATGACCACTCAAAGATTACAGACTTTGAAGTTAACGCAACTGGCCATGAATCAATGAGAGCATACGCCTTGAAGTCGCTGCATCCGCAGGGGAACCATCCTCATTTAGAATCGTTACGGAAGATTCAGATGAACTGACTTCCTGTACCTGGATCACATAGCGTTGAGCCGCATCCTTGTCATCCTTTTTCCAGAATGCCATTTTTGACAACATCCCCTCTTTTGGCTGGTCCGCATCCGGGGCATTGTAGCGAACGTAGTAGGCGCCGTTTGAGCGATTGCGGTCTTCAACCGTAAACCCGACGCGGTTCATGGCGATGCCAACCAATCTCCAGGTACGTGGAAAATCGCTATACACCTGCAACCTGGGAGTGCCTGATGTTGTCAGCTGAGAGAGAGGCTTGCCGCTGGAAGAGGCCGATGAAACCTGGCGGCTGCGCTGGTCGGATGCCCCCATGTAGGCCATGATCTTGTTCAGCATGATGGCTTCGAGCTCGTGATCAGGCTTGCCCTGCGTCCATACAGAACGATCCGCTTCGACATCTGTGGAACCAAACTCACCAACCAGTTTTTCAACCATTTGGGAATGCGTCAGGTAGAATTCGGTCCTGCCCGATGAGCCACGTTCCAGCCTGACGCGAAACTGATCACGGGTTCCGGACGAGTAGAGACTGTTGAGTGTCTTGCGTACAAAATTGGTGACGAAATCAGACTTGATATTGGCCCTGTTCTCTATCCAGTCGGTGCGCATTACACCTGCTGTTGGGTCCTGCTCAACCAGAACAATCCCCATCTCCTGCCAGAAATCGATGGTCTTGCCCCACACCGCATTTGGCGACCCCTGAATCACCAGCCAGTGCTTATCACCATCGTTTCGCATCTCGATGTTTGGATTTAGCGGCAGAACTTCACGTCCACCACCACTTCCGGCCTTTCTCTTGCCAGACTTGTAGGCCGAGTAAGTTGTCACTGCAGGACTCGTCCCGCCAAAGTCAACACCGCCCTCCGCCATAGTATCACTGGTGAGATCGGGTGGAATTTCCAGGTTTCCACTCGCCTGTCGCGATTTTTTATAATCAACCTTCTTGTCCGGCAGGGCGCTGCCTACATTCATCGACCCACAGGCAGAGAGTCCGAAAACAAGCATGCCGGCAACGACTATATGGATTGGATTTATTTTCATCATAATCACCGATTGATTCATGAATTTTGAATGACACCTGCCTGTTGCATGGCTTCGCGGACAGTTTCGTGGAACTCCGCTTCCAGCCATGTCAGGGGCAGACGTATACCGTTTCCTATACGCCCCATCTGCTCAAGCGCCCACTTCACAGGAATGGGACTGCTTTGAACAAACAGACGTTCGTGCAGGAGTTGAAGAGGTTGATCAAATCTGGCGGCGCCCTCAGTGTCTCCGGCAATGGCCGCTGCAATCATTTGATGCATCAATTTCGGCGCCACATTTGATGTCACGGAGATAACGCCATTGCCGCCATTGAGTACAAACTGCCTGGCGCTGTCATCATTGCCGCTATAGAGCACAAAATCATCACCACAGAGTTGCCGTAAAGGCGCAACACGATCAGCACTGTCATCAGCCGCCTCTTTCAGACCAATTATATTCTCATGATGCGAAAGCCGGGCTGAGGTTTCAATTGACATATTAACAGCGGTACGACCGGGGACGTTATACAGAATTTGCTCTACATCGACGGCATCAGCAACAGTCATGTAGTGACGGTAAAGTCCTTCCTGGGTCGGTTTGTTGTAATATGGAGTGACCAGCAGGCAAGCGTCTGCCCCCATCTCTGCAGCGCGCTTTGTCAGGTGAACTGCCTCGCTTGTTGCGTTTGCACCTGTCCCTGCAATCACCGGAATTCGCTTATTAGCAAACTCGATAGTGCGGCGGATAACCTGGCAATGCTCCTCCTGCCCAAGGGTCGCAGACTCCCCGGTGGTGCCAACAGAGACAATTGCATCTGTTCCCTCCCCCACATGCCAGTCAACCAGATGATGCAGTATTTCATAATCAACACTGCCATCCTCCTGCATGGGCGTAACGAGTGCAACAATACTTCCAGAGATCATCAACTATTTTCCACAGACATATTTGTGCAATTTTACAGTGTAGAAGTAGTGATGAACAGCTCAGAATGAAAAAACGACGGCGAGTAAAGTTTGCAGTCATCAGTTTGCAGTTGG
>JAUXDV010000064.1 GCA_030620735.1 Gammaproteobacteria bacterium | reverse complement strand
GCCTGCTCGACGACCTGGTCAGGCGACATACGCAATTTCCGCTGCATATGAATCGGAGAGGTTGCGATAAATGTATGGATGCGCGATGAATTGGCGCCTTTCAATGCCTCGCCGGCGCGGTCGATATCCCCGTCCAGGGCACGTGCAAGTCCACACACGGTAGAATCCTTGACCACTTGTGCAACCGCCTGCACAGCCTCGAAATCACCCTGACTGGCGATCGGGAAGCCTGCTTCGATGACATCGACCCGCATCTTCTCCAGCGCTCTGGCAATGCGCACTTTCTCATCCCTGGTCATGGATGCGCCCGGACTCTGTTCGCCGTCACGCAAAGTGGTATCAAATATTTTGAGTTGTTGTTTACTCATGGAAATTCTCCTGCATTGCCGGGATCAGCGGCAATTATTATTCGTCATTCGTTGGATTGTTGCGTAAGATTCAGGCCCCCGCCAGGGCAGCTTTATTTGAATGCCCAAAAGGGCAGTAGTCGCAGGAGGGAGAGCGGATAGCGCGCAGCAGAAAGCCCGCTCATCAAATGAGCGCCAGTTGCGAAACTGATGGCAATGCCTTGAGCTTTCATAACAGCTGATCAAATAGTGTCGTTAAACGATCTACGGAATTGAAATATAACCCATCGATTCGTTTTTGCCAACATTTGCGCAATAAAAAACCTGGTAGTGATCAAAGATGGCCCACGAAAGTGGCGAACCACACGAAATCAGGCGGTGTTATACTTTTTTCCAATACACCATATCTTTGGCTTACAGGATGGCATTATGGATAACAGCAAGCCGATCACACTCGCGTGGACCGGGGCTTCCGGAGCACAGTATGGCTTACGCCTGCTGGAGGAGTTGCTCAAGGCTGGACGGCAGGTCTATCTGCTCTACTCCCAGGCGGCCCAGATCGTCATGCGCATGGAGGCCGGAGTGGAACTCTCGTCACGCCCGCAGGATGTCCGGCAGCAGTTGTGTGATCGCTACGGGGTCAGCACAGATCAACTGCATGTCTTTGGCCGGCAGCAGTGGACGGCTCCTGTGGCCAGCGGCTCAAATCCTCCGCAGGCTATGGTGATCTGCCCCTGCACTACAGGCACATTGGCCAGTGTCGCACATGGCATCAGTGACAACCTCATCGATCGCGCTGCCGATGTCATGCTCAAAGAACGCAAGCCGTTGATCATGGTGATTCGTGAAACTCCCTTTTCGACCATCCATCTTGAGAACATGCTTAAACTGTCACAGGCCGGCGCAACGATTCTGCCGGCAAATCCGGGGTTTTACTTTAATCCCTCCTCTGTCGATGAGATTATCGATTTTATGGTCGCGAGGATTTTGGATCATCTGAACGTAGCGCATTCGCTTGGTGAGCGTTGGGGTGATTGACACAGGACTCTGATGAATCGAGTACTTTTTGCACCCCCCTCTCCTGCTCTCTGGCAAACTCCGATTCGACACTATCAGGGATGCGCAGGATTCCCGCCAATGATCTCTCCCGCTGTTCAGTGAGATGTCCAAGCCAGACCTGGCAACCCTCCACCTCAAAATCACTCAACCACAAGCGCAGCACCAGATAGCGGTTATCGATGACTCTTGTCATGGTGAGATCGGGTTCCCGGCCGTCATAGAGCTTTGGCACCGCCGGCAACTCAGGCGCACGCTGTTGCGGGATCAGGTTCTGCATCAAATCCAGCGCCCGAAAAGGCTTTGCGAGATTCCATTCTTGCTGCAGCAAGCGTTGCTCAATATCCCTGATATCACCACTAAAACGCAGACCGAGAGGATCGCGCCCTGCAAACAGCGTTTCCCGCCACAGTGGCAGAGGTGCTCCCTGCCGCCACTCCTTCTTGTTAATGTCAATCACATCATACTGCGGCTGATAGAGCGCCAACTGTGCCTGATGACGCTCTGCCAGATGCCAGCCACTCGCAGCCAGCAACCACATAACCACAGCTACCACCACTACTTTCGTTCTCAGTACAGGATGCGGATGATGGCGCCACGCGAGTCCCAGGATCGTCACCCACAGGAGACCAATAGACCAGCCTGCAGCCACATCGGAAAACCAGTGGACCCCGAGATAGAGACGTGAAAATCCGATCAGGGCAACCAGTGCGGCAGTACATGCGTAGACAATCATACGCCCGGAGGGATTCAGTGGCGTACTCAACAACAGGGCAAGAAAGCCGTAAATGACTGCGCCCTTTAATGTATGTCCCGAAGGAAATGACCAGCCTCCAGCGGTCGCCTCCTCCGGCCGGGGAACACGCAACCCATGCTTGAGCAGGAACACCATGATGAATGCAAATGCAACGGCCGCCAGCCAGTGCCAGGCTGTTGCGGGATGCTGCCGCAGGAGCAGCAGCAGCACGACGAGGCTCAAGCCAATCAGCACCCAGCTGTCGCCAAACATGGTGATGAACACCATCAGGCTGTCGGCAGCTGGTGAGCGCAGCGCCATCAGGCCCTCATGAACCGCATGGTCGATGGGGCCAAAGCCATGGAAACCGAACAGCAGAGATGCAATCAGTGTGATGGAGAAAATCATCAGCAGCAATAGAGCCGCCATAAATGCAAGTCCCTGGGCCTCTTTGTGGTCCGGATCAGCCAGTGCGGCCGCCAGACGCCGCGGCAGTGTATCCCCACGGGAGAAATCCAGCAACCAGCGAACAAAATGCACCGCCACAGGCTGAAACAGGAGAAAAAACAGCTTTGCCAGCCACAACAGCAGCCACAGCCCGGCAATGACCACCACGCCCAGTACCAGCAGATGCAGAGCTACCTCGGAAGCCAGGTCCAGAGAGACGCCAATAACAATGCCCGGCAGCAGATAAGCCATGGCCCACCCCAGCGCCGAGAGAATATTGGCAACCAGGAATCGCCGCAGCGGCATCTCCATCATACCGGCCACAAGTGGAATCACCGCTCTGACCGGACCAAAAAAACGCCCCAGCGCAACGCTTTTACCACCCCAGCGCTGAAAAAACCGGGTTCCCTTGTCGAGCATCTGCGGATGTTGTGAAAATGGCCACATCGAGCAGAGGTGCTCTTTGTAGTGATGGCCAACCCAGAAACTGAGCCCGTCGCCCAGCACAGCACCTGCAACCGCCCACCAGAAGATGCCCTGGAACTCTACCGCACCGGCGCCGACCAGGGCTCCCGCGGCAAACATCATCACCACGCCGGGAACAATCATGCCGACAACTGCCAGCGATTCACTAAACGCCACCAGGAAAACGATAATTCCGGCCCAGTGCGGATGCGCATTGACCCAGATGATCAGTGAGTCAAGGAGTTCCATCATGAGGTATTACCAGGCAGCAATTTCTCGAATACCTGTTTTTTAACCACAGATAAACACAGATGCACACAGATGTTTTTTCAACTCTTTTAATCTGTGCTTATCTGTGTGCATCTATGGCGAAATTTAGAATGATTTTCCAAATCACTCTCGTAGGTAGAGTAAACACAGCGCATCACACGACTTCGGCAAAAGACTCTTCTGCAGTATCCAGGGTTTGCTGCAGGTCCTCATCGCTATGTGCAGCCGAGACAAAACCCGCTTCAAACGAGGATGGAGCCAGATAGACGCCTCGATCCAGCATCGCATGGAAGAATCTCCTGAACTGCTCCTGATGACAGGCCATGGACTGCGTAAAATCCGACACATTGTCAACATCGCTGAAAAACAGCCCGAACATGCCACCGACCTGGTTCGTAGCCACAGAAACACCGGCTGCCGCAGCTCTCATTTTTAATCCACTGACCAGCGCTTCAGTTTTGGCTGCCAACTTGCTGTAGAAATCGGTCCCGGAGATCAACTCCAGTGTTTTCAATCCTGCTGTCATTGCAATCGGGTTGCCGGAGAGTGTTCCCGCCTGATAGACAGGACCCAGCGGAGAGATTTTTTCCATGATATCGCGTTTTCCGCCAAAGGCGCCGACCGGCATGCCGCCGCCAATCACTTTGCCCAGCGTGGTGAGATCGGGTTTGACATCATACAGGGCCTGCGCCCCGCCAAGCGCCACACGAAAACCCGTCATCACCTCATCGAATATCAGCACCGTACCCGATTTGTCGCATTCACTGCGCAGAGTCTCGAGGAAACCGGGAAGAGGCGGGATGCAGTTCATATTGCCTGCAACAGGCTCAACGATGATGCAGGCGATTTGATCCCCGATACTGGAGAACGTCTCACGCACCTGGGCGCTGTCATTGTAGTTCAGCGTAATGGTGTGTTCGGCCAGGGATGCAGGAACTCCCGGAGACGAGGGCTCGCCAAAGGTGAGTGCGCCGGAGCCTGCCTTGACCAGCAGTGAGTCGGAATGACCGTGATAACAACCCTCGAATTTGACAATTTTGTCACGTCCTGTATAGCCGCGCGCCAGGCGAATGGCGCTCATGGTTGCTTCTGTACCGGAGGAGACCATGCGCACCATTTCGATGGACGGCATCAATTCACAAACCTTGTCAGCCATTTGTGTTTCGAGCGCAGTGGGCGCGCCAAAAGAGAGTCCCTTGCGCACCACCGCTTCAACGGCCTCGATCACCTGCGGATGGGCATGACCAAGAATCATTGGCCCCCAGGAACCGACGTAGTCGATGTAGCGGTTTCCGTCCGCATCATAGAGCCATGCTCCTGCTGCAGAATCGATAAAAATCGGATCGCCGCCAACGCCTTTGAAGGCGCGCACCGGTGAATTGACCCCTCCGGGTATGTGCAACTGCGCCTGAGCAAACAGATCGCTGGACTGACTCATTGTTTCTCCTCCGAAAAGAGTTGTGCAAAGCTGCGGCTTGCCTGTTCGACATCCGCTTGAGCAAAGAGTGCTGAAATAACAGCCAGCATATCCGCACCGGCCTCGACCAATAATCCGCCATTGTGCGTTGTTATACCGCCAATCGCAACCACGGGAATCTCAAGTTCCTGTTTTGCGCGCTGCAATAAGGATGTGTCTGCCCGTACGGCAAGCGGCTTGGTCGGGGAAGCGAAAAAACTGCCGAAGGCGACATAGTCGGCTCCCTGCTGCTGCACCTGCAGAGCCAGATCAAAGTCGTTGTAGCAGGAGATACCGATAATGGCATCATCTCCAAGATCCCTGCGTGCATCGGTAATGGCAATATCATCGCGTCCAAGATGCACGCCCGCGGCTGAAACCCTGGCGGCCAGTTCAACATCATCATTAATGATCAAGGGGATTTTTGCTGCACGGCATATCCGGCTTAACTGCTGCGCCTGTTCAAAGCGCAGCGACCGGTCACTGCTTTTATCCCGGTACTGAATCACCGCCGCGCCACCGGCAATAGCTGCTTCAACCTGTTGCGGGAGATTCTGCGAGGGTATCGTAATGGCGTACAGCCCGGATAGTTTCACTCGGCATCACCACCATTGCCGCAGCCAGCGACTCGCAGAGGAATCAGCTGACCCTTGCCCAGTTGAAGGGCATTGTCCAGGGTATCGCAGGTGTATGCCTGTGCAAGACGCAGCGCCAGTTTCAGCGGTATTTGCTGTGCCACAAATGCAGCTATCGCTGACGCCAGGGTACAGCCTGAGCCGTGAAATTCACCCTCAAAAACTTGCCATTCCCACTCTTCCACTTTTCCGCTGCTATCATAGAGGCGGTTAACGACAGCTTTGTCCTGTTCATGTCCACCGGTAATCAGAACATTCTTTGCTCCTTTATCCAACAGCGAAAAAGCACAGCTATCAACCTCACTCTTCTCACTCAGGCGCTGTGCTTCGGGGAGATTAGGGGTAAATATCGTCGTTAAGGGCAGCAACTCATTTCTATAAAATTGCAGTAATGCACCTGTTGCCAGCTCCGAGCCTCCACCGGCGGCAAGCACGGGATCTACGATAACAGGTATCTGCGGCATTCTTCTGAGTCGTCGTGCAATCAACCTGGCATTCTCGGCATTCCCGATCAAACCGATCTTGACAGCAGCAACCGGCATATCATCCAGCAGCACATCAAGCTGGCGTCTTAAGATGCTGGTCTGCACCGGGATCATCTGAAACACATCCCTGGTATCCTGAACTGTCATGGCTGATATTACCGTCACCGCATGACAGCCATTGGCCGCAATCGCTTCGATATCGGCCTGAATGCCTGCCCCGCCACTGGGATCGTGGCCGCCTATTACGAGTATATTTTTCATTGTTTATTTAATCTGTCATGATGATGAAGCATGGCTGGATCCAGAATATTGACGCGGAATTATCCCACAAGCCACAGACACTTTTTTACCACAGATGAACACAGATATTATGACATCTCTAGATCTGTGTTCATCTGTGTGTATCTCTGGTTAATTATTAAAAATCCATTGTAAGCTCAAACAACAACTTGCAATAGCGTATTTATAGCATAATATCTCTATGCGACATCAACCAAGAAAACGCTTCGGCCAGAATTTCCTGCATGATCCTGCCGTAATACGGCGCATTGTCAATGCCATTCAACCACAAGCAGATCAGCACCTGGTCGAGATTGGCCCGGGACAGGGCGCCATAACCACTCACTTGATCGATCGCTGTGGGAAGCTGGATGTGATCGAGCTGGATCGGGATTTGATCTCAGGGCTGCATACAGTCAGTCAAGCAGATCATTTCCACATTCACAACGCTGATGCACTGCGCTTTGATTTCTGCAGCCTTGTGGAAAAAAGTGAAAAACTGCGTCTGCTGGGAAATCTCCCCTATAACATCTCCACACCACTGCTGTTTCACCTTCTCGGACAGGCGGAGTGCATCCATGATCTCCACTTCATGCTGCAGAAAGAGGTGGTTGAGCGTATCGTCGCTGCACCTGGCTCAAAAACCTACGGACGCCTCTCGGTCGCCATTCAGGCACGCTGCAGCTGTGAGATGCTGTTTCTGATCGGCCCCGGCGCTTTCAATCCGGCGCCAAAGGTAGAGTCTGCCATTGTAAGATTGACGCCTGACCTGAATGCCCTGCAGGCAATCCGCTATCCCCGACTGCTGGATCAAATTTTACAGCAGGCTTTCAGCCAACGGCGCAAGATTGTGCTTAACTCCTTGAAAAAAAGCGTCGACGGCCCCATGTTGGAAGCTGTTGCAATTGACCCGACTGCGAGAGCAGAAGTGATCTCAGTCAGCAATTATGTGAAGCTGGCGAACCTCATGGGCGATCGCAAAAAAGATATGATGGAACAGCAATAATGAGCGACCAAACCATACAGCCAGACATCGAGATCATTCCCAAAAACCCTCTGGCGCGCGCAGGTGATGTATTACCCAATATCATCCATCTGCTGCCGGTGGCTTCGCGTCCGTTTTTTCCCGGACAGGCGGTGCCGCTGCTGATGGATGCTGCCGCCTGGACACCAACGATCCAGGAGATCTCTGAATCGGAGAATGATCTGGTTGGCGTTATTCTGACACGCGGAGATAAATCCGAACTGGCGAAAAGTGAGGAATTCTATAGCGTCGGCGCTGTCGGACGCATACATCGCGCACAGACCGTGGATGGCCAGTTGCAAGTTTTGATCGAATGCCTGCAGCGTTTTCGCATTCTGGAAATCCTCACTGACAAAGCCCCATTCTCTGCGCGCGTCGAGTATATCAAGGAGTTCAGCGGCACCCCCGATGATGACATCAAGTCATACGCCATGGCCATCATCAACACCATCAAGGAGCTGCTGCCGCTCAATCCGCTGTATGCGGAAGAGCTGCGCATGTTCCTCGACCGCTTCGGTCCGGACGACCCCTCACATCTGGCGGATTTTGCGGCAAGCCTGACGACTGCCAACAAGGAGGAGCTACAGGAGGTGCTGGAGACACCCAAGGTGCTGCCGCGTATGGAGAAGGTCATCAACCTGCTGCACAACGAACTGGAAGTTGCAAAGTCGCAGCACAATATCCGCCAGCGTGTTGAAGAGCGCATGGATAAACAGCAGCGCGAGTTTTTCCTGCGTGAACAGCTGAAGGAGATTCAACAGGAGCTGGGCATCGCCAAGGATGACCGCACCGCCGAACTCGACTCCTTCCGCGAGCGCATAGAGAAGCTGGAGCTCAGCGAACAGGCCCAGAAGCGTCTCGATGAGGAGATGAAAAAACTGGCCGTGCTCGAGACAGGCTCTCCTGAATACGCCCTCACGCGCAACTATATCGACTGGATCACAGTGTTGCCCTGGGGAGTGGAATCACAGGACAACCTCGACCTGCTACATGCCCGCAAGGTTCTGGATCGCGATCACTACGGGCTCGACGACGTCAAGGAGCGCATCATCGAGTTTCTCGCCGTCGGCAAGATGAAGGGAGAGATCAGCGGCTCCATCATCCTGCTGGTTGGACCACCGGGCGTTGGCAAGACCTCGATCGGCCACTCGATCGCAGCCGCGCTGGATCGCAATTTCTTCCGCCTCTCGGTCGGGGGGATCCGTGATGAAGCCGAGATCAAGGGGCACCGCCGCACCTATATCGGCGCCATGCCCGGCAAGTTCATCCAGGCGATGAAAGAGGCGGAAACGCAGAACCCGGTGATCATTCTGGATGAGATCGATAAAATCGGGAGCTCTTATCAGGGCGACCCGGCCTCCGCACTGCTGGAAGTGCTGGATCCCGAACAGAACCAGGATTTTCTGGATCACTATCTCGACCTGCGTTTCGACCTCTCCAACACCCTTTTCATCTGTACCGCCAACCAGACAGATACCATACCGGCGCCTCTGCTGGATCGCATGGAGGTGATCCCTCTGTCAGCCTATATCGCAGAAGAGAAACTGCAGATTGCGCGTAAATACCTGCTTCCACGCCAACTCAAGCGCGCCGGACTGAAACGCAACCAGATCAAACTGGGCGCCGTTGCGATGCGAGCAATTATTGATCGCTACGCACGCGATGCCGGTGTACGCCGGTTGGAGAAGATGATCGGCAAAATCGTACGCAAGTGCGTGGTGAAAATCCTGCATGATGAAGCAAC
>JAUXDV010000337.1 GCA_030620735.1 Gammaproteobacteria bacterium | reverse complement strand
CCCAGATGTAGTAGACCAGGTGTATATGGTGACGTGAGTGGTCGAAGGCCTCTTCGAGAGCATCGAAAGCCGCAGGACCCTGCCGCAACAGAATCACTTCGTTGCCGGACTGCGGTCCGACTTCATCCAGTTTCTCAGCGAGTTGTAACAGCGATGGCGGCAGATCCGCCACAGGCAGGGCGGATGATGATTGCGCATGCAGCTTATGCAGCGCCGGAGCAAGCTGCGCCTCGATCCTGCGCCGCTTGCTGCGTCGCAGGCGCAGCCGGGTGGAACCAAACACCCAGAAGGCCAGCAGGCCAAGGAATGGAATCAGCACGATGACCATGATCCATGCCAAGGTCGCGCCTGACTCCCGCCGCTGCAGAATCACGGTTGGAATCAGAACGACGATGATGGCCAGGTCCAGCAACAACAATCCGGCGTTGAACCAACTCATTCTGCTAGGCTACGATCCCTGTTCCTGGACTTCTCCCTTAGCCATCATTGCGCATACTTGAATTCCGGAAGTGCTTCGAGTTGCTCCTTGCTGGCTTTGGACAACACCAATACGCCCTGCTTGTTGATCTTAAACCGGCTGACCGGAATAGCGACCATCCTGGCGCGCATGCCGAAGAATCCGCCAACGGCGATCACCGCTACCGAGATACTGGCATCGGAGTCAACGATTAACTCAACCAACTTGCCGGTTTTTTCTCTCTTATCGTTATAGACGTCGGATCCCAGCAACTCTGTTGCGCGGTAACCAGTAGGTGCCACAACAGCGACATCTACCGACACGGTGGAACTGCCCACAACCGGGGCGCTTTTCGTCTCGGCCCAGGCGCTGCTCATAGTCATGGTCATCATGGCTGCGCATAAAAGAGCTGGCATTTGGTTCGTTTTCATAAAGGAGTCTCTCTCTTTGACAATGGAATATTATGGTACGCAATTGTTAGGGAATCTCTGAAGAAGTCCATGGGATAGAACCCCGTCAACATGCGCTGGAACAGTAGGGCTTGGAGCCTAGCATGTGCTGGAAATTATTGCTTAACATTTCGATCTTCAAGCGAAACTCCTCATTCCGGCATGATAACAGTGCTATACTCGCCGCTCATTATTTCGTCTTTCATCAAAGCTGTTCGCTCCGCCGTTCAGCCTAACTCTCATCGAGGAAAATCCCCATGCAGTTTTTTGATATTATCTGGTCTATGTTTGTATTTTTTCTTCTGGTCGCCTGGATCTGGGTCATCATTGGAATAATCAGCGACGTCTTTCGCAGCAAAGACATGGGCGGTTGGGCCAAGGGGCTATGGGTGCTGTTCATCATCGTTATCCCGTGGCTCGGCGCATTGTCCTATCTCATCATTCGGGGCAGGGGTATGGAGGAGCGCAGCATGCAGTCGCTGGCAGACGCCAGTGAAAGACAACGCGCCTATATCCAGAATGTCGCGGGTGCATCAACCGCCGACGAGCTCTCCAAGCTTGCCGAACTCAAGGATAAGGACGTTATCACTCACGCTGAATTCGAAGCCCAGAAAGCCAAGCTGCTCGGCTGAGTGTTCACCAACCCACCCCCTGCGGGGTGGGTTTGGCTCACCCTGATCGCTCCCCCTGATTTTCACTGCACCTGCAAAATCCAATTGCGCGGCTTTGTGCGGAATCATCACCAGTCACTGAAGAGGGCGATTTAGATCTTCAGCCCAACACATTCACTCTTCTGCTGTTCCGTAAAAGCCCTTGTTCAGCGATCAACTTCCCCGGACACACGTTCCTAAAGTAACGACCGCCCGTACTGCCTCATCTCTAAAAAACAGGAGTATAGCCATTGAATGAGAGTGTTGTGATATCCGGCATAGTCATTCTGCTTATGGCTGCTGCGTATATACTCTACCCAAGATTCGAGAAAGCTGCATCGGCATACCAGCATCTATGGATACCCTTTACAGGAGGTGTGGCGATTGGCTACG
>JAUXDV010000059.1 GCA_030620735.1 Gammaproteobacteria bacterium | reverse complement strand
GGGATAGTCTACTGAGCTCTTAGATGGTTAAGCATCGTCATCCAATTGTCGGGTTACACTCTGCTGCGCATCGTTAACCCGACCTACGGGGTGTCCGTCTTCTATCAAAGGCGTTTGCGGAATCCCTGGAATGCCCGCTGTATGTAGAGAAGAGGGAGCAGGGAGCGATACGTGGTGTTGTATTTTTTCAGCATGTAGTCTGCATCTGGAAATAGTGTCTCTCTGATGAATGTCAGTCGCTCTCTCCAGCCTGGTAAATAGCGCAGGTTGGACAATTCGCTCGACATACGACTAGCTGAGATTTCTGCGCTTGACTTTTCACGGCTGGCGCCTTCTTCCAGCGATTGTGTGACATGATCGGGAATCGCTGAGTGAAGTGTTGCATGAGCCTGCTTCAGGCCATCCAGGCAGATGCTGCACAGCTCCTTTTCAGTTGCCAGTGAGATCATTTTTTCCCACTGATCACTGTTGAGTTGTGCGCATAACAGGTGGATATCGTAGAGCCAGATTAATCTGTTTTCACTCCCTTCCGCTTTATGGGCAATGCGGTGCATGCAGGCCAGCAGCAGTGCATGTACGGGATTCAGGGTGAGCGCATCTTCTCCCAGTGAGTCGATGGTGATCGCTGATTCAGCCAGCATCTCGAAGGGTAATGCGCGTGCGAATCGTTGGGCGTTATTCACTTTCCAATGGAAATCAAAAACATGTGTGACGCCTCCTTGATCACTCCTGCTGCACATAAACTGCGTGCTGATAAACTCTCCGCTCACTGTATGGGGACGTTGATATTCCATCTCTTGCAGGATTCCCCATGCTTTATTGGCGCTGTCTTTGGTGTCGAACAGCAGGTCGGTATCACAGCGTGAACGGAGATGGGGTTGCGGGTAAAGGGTATAGGCAAGTGGTGTTCCTTTGATTAATAACGGCTTTATGTTGCTGCTCTTGAATGCATGCAGTATGCGTTCGAGTTCATCTTGCTGTACCAATTCAGCAGCAATGAAATGCCTGGAGTTCTCCTGGAATATATTGCGCAAGGGTTCCGGCAACTGATCCAGGGCAGTGAAGTTTGTCAGATGATAGCGGGTGAGTTGGATTACCCCGTTTTCCACGCCGCAGTGCAATAGCTCCTCTTCTGTTGTGCTATGTTCGATACAGGCATAGTCAGGTGGTTCGCCGCGCAGTACAGCGGCATACCATTGATAGGGGGTTAAGGTGAGATTCACGTTACGGCAAGAACTTGGTAATGAAAGAGTATTTTATAGTAAAATGGACGCTTATCAATCATTAATAATATCCTGCTTTTATAGGGTGGTTTCGTAATCTAATAATCGATTGGTTGGTGATCTTTGAATGAAAATAATATTTGTTAACCGGTTTTTCTACCCTGACCTTTCTGCGACCAGTCAGATGCTATCTGATCTGGCTTTTTTTCTATTCGAACGAGGATTCGAGGTAGAGGTAATTTGTAGCAGGAATAATTATCGTCAGCAAGAAAAGAGTCTGCCAGGAACGGACCGCATCCATGGTATTGATGTCCATCGGGTATGGTCTACGCACTTTGGATACCGTAGCCTGATCGGCAAGCTGTCGGATTACGTGACATTTTATATCAACGCTAGCTGGTATCTGCTGCGCATTGCAGGGAAGGGAGATATTATCGTAGCGAAGACAGATCCTCCGTTGATCTCTGTTGGTGCCTGCTGGGCCGCGCGTTTACGTGGAGCGCACTTGGTCAACTGGGTGCAGGATCTTTTTCCGGAAGTGGCGACCTCAATTGGTGTCAGGGGAATGAATGGTTTTGTTGCGAAATGGCTGAAAAGCTTGCGCAACTGTTCTCTGAATATGGCTGAGATGAATGTTGTACTGGGAAAACTCATGCAGACCCGCTTGCAGCAGGAAGGAGTAGCTTCCGGGCGCATTCGTGTCATTCACAACTGGGTAGATGGCGACAGCATTCAGCCGCAGACGAGCGAGCATAACCCCTTGCGTGAGGAGTTGGGGCTGACGGGTACGTTTGTGGTGGGTTACTCGGGGAATTTTGGACGCGCCCATGAGATCGAGACGGTTTTAAGTGCAGCAGACTCTTTGCGCAATGAAGCTGATATTCGATTTCTTTTCATTGGAGGGGGCACGCAGATGGAGTGTTTGAGGGAGGAGACAGCAAAGCGCGGGTTGCAAAATATTGTGTTTCAAGATTACCTGCCAAGGGAGTTGGTGAGCCAGGGTCTTGCGGCTGCAGATGTGCATCTCACGATTCTGAAACCGGAACTGGAAGGTTTGATCGTGCCCAGCAAGATTTACGGTATTCTTGCTGCGGGTAGATCTACGCTATTTATCGGCGATAGAGATGGCGAGGTGGCCCGCATCCTGCGAGAGGGTGATGCCGGAATTACAGTAGAATCCGGGGATGGAGAGGGCTTGGCGCAGCAAATCAAACACATGAAAGCAAACCCTGCTGAACTGACAAGGATGGGAACAAATGCGCGGGTAATCTTTGACGAGCGATATGCAGCGCATATAGCTTTCGGGAAATGGGAAGCTATTTTTATGGAAATAGCACCGGAGGGATCGGGGGTGTAAGATAACTTCTTAACAACCCCGTACAGTGTTTTCAAACAGGCAGTAGGGGGATAAGCCGCAGCGCATCACGAGCTTGCCGCGCTACGCTCGCAATGACAAAATTTGCTACACTCGCAATGACGAATTTGCTGTACTCGCAATGACAAATTTTCTTTGCCATTATGTATTAGACTTACAGTGTAAGGGACTAAGTGGATACCCTTCATATGAAAAAAAGAGGATACCAATGAGAAAATTCAATCACACAATGATTAGTCCTGGCGATTTTTTCCTGACTATATCGTTATTACTATTGTCGTTTATAGTACAGGCTGATGATGACGTTAAAATCACAGCTGACCGCCCCTACCTCGATGTCATGCATAATGGCGAAGAGGTAAGGATTGAGCGAGTTCAGGAAATATCCAACCGCCTGACAAATAGTTTCGCAAAAACTTCTCGTCCTTGCCCTCCTTTTTGCGTTCATCCTATGAAATTAGCTCCAGGTATTGAAACTGTAGGTGAGATAGAGCTACTCGACTTCCTGGAGATAAAAGTAAAGGATAAGTCAGGCGTTTTAGTTGATGCCAGAATGCCAAAGTGGTTTGAAAAAGGAACAATTCCCGGGTCAGTCAATATCCCGTTTACAGTTTTGAGCGCCGGGATAGAGAATCCACATACTAAAAAAATCATCCAATTGTTAGGAGCGGTAGAAGGAGAAGATGGCAAATGGAATTTTGACAATGCACGGGAGTTATTGCTCTTTTGTAACGGTCTATGGTGTGATCAATCTCCCCGTGCGATCAAAAATCTCACCTCGATAGGATATCCAGAGGAGAAGCTTTTCTGGTATCGCGGCGGAATGCAGGCATGGCAATTATTGGG
Source organism: Gammaproteobacteria bacterium (assembly GCA_030620735.1). Lineage (GTDB taxonomy): Bacteria > Pseudomonadota > Gammaproteobacteria > Chromatiales > Chromatiaceae > Sva-25. The sequence continues at coordinate 5,784 of JAUXDV010000059.1, read as the reverse complement.
ACTCACAACGGTTGCTCCATAACCTCGTTTGCGGAAAGGATAGTTCCAAATGAAAAAATTCCTCATAATTTTGTCGATCTGCTCATTGTTAATTCTGGATATATTTATTATCTGGTTAGCCATCAATGATCACTATAGAGATGCACCAGGTGAGGCTGTCACAGCCACAGATGAGCAACCTGCCACGGTTGATCCAGATGATTCTGTCGACACCGACGTATTAGACGTTGCTGGTTCTGTTGAAGATGCACCGGGTGTGGCCGTTGCAACCACAGATGAGCAATCTGCCCCGGTAGATCCAGATGATTCTGTCGACACCAGTGTATTAGACGTTGCTGGTTCTGTTGAAGATGCACCGGGTGTGGCTGTTGCAACCACAGATGAGCAATTTGCCCCGGTTGTTGCTCCATATGAATCTATCGACACCAGGATATTAGCTACTGCTGATTTTGTTGAAGATGCACCCGGTGAGGCTGTTACAGTCACCGATGAGAAACTTGATCCTTCTATTGCTCCGGACGACACTGCCGATACGACTGTTTTAACCAGTGCTGACTCTTTTGCGGATGCACTCAGCGAAGTTGTCACAGCCGCTACGAAAAACACCGCCACTGCAGCAGACGTTGCTTCAGATAGCGATATCGGAACCAATGCACTAGCCAATGTCGATTCTTATGTCGATGGACTTAGTAGTGAAGTGATCGGTACAAGCATGGAATCAAATGGAGCCATCACTACCACCGATGAAAATCCGGAACCAGCCATTGTTCCAGATGACTCTGTCGACACCAGCGCCATAGCCAATCAAGTCATTAACCAGCTGGAAAAAGTCCTCACCGGCGTTTCAAGTGGAGAGGTCAAGCAGGAGGATTTAGCTGGTATTGTTTCTGCCGCCGTCAAGGAAGGCAACGAAATCGATACAATTGAGCGCGCAGTAAACGATGCCATGGCTGAGCTGCGCAAGAAAGAAGGTCTTGATATACAACCAGAAACCCTGGAGTTTGCTGCAAAATCAATCAATGAAATTGTTGGAGCCAGCAGGGATATTGCACAGGGTGATCCAAGTGATCCGTACATTCAGTCACTCAATGCTGAAGTTGATGAGACATCACTTAAACGTAGCGAAGGTAGGGATAAACAATCCACTTCAAGAACCCCCGGGGTAAAGGCGACACAAGCTGGTATTGAGTCTATTGCAGAAACAGGAAGAACCAAGCCCGATCGTACTGATACAGCAAAAGCACAAGCAGACAGAATACGCACTATCGTTGTGCTCAAAGGTGAAACTCTGCATGCGATTGCCGCTAAAATTTATGGTTCAGGCAGAAAATACCCGCTACTGTATAAAGCAAATAGAGATATATTGAACAATCCAGACCTTATTGAGATCGGACAGGTTCTGAGAGTTCCTCCTTTACCTTCAGAGTAAGTATTTCCTGGTACAGTAGAAGCCTCGTCGGGTCGAGGTGCGACTTGTTTCCTGTCACATTGGCCACTCTCTTCGTTTCGTCATTCCGGCAAAGGCTGGAATCCAGGACAATAGGCTAAGTTAAGCTGTCATTGCGTATCTTCTCAATAATCCTGTGCATAGTTCGAGACGGTGTAGGCATATTGCTGCCTTGCACGGGGTTATTGAGATATTACGTTAAAAATAGACTATAGGGTGGGATAAGTGAATCGCATCCCACCATTTTTTGGTGCAGTGCGCGGAGCTTACTGACACCCTACGGATGAGGGAAGAGCGTGATGATATGGTTACCACGCAGGAGCGTGGGAACCAGAGTACATTTCCGTGTAGTCCGTGTATTCCGTGGTTAAAAAAATCCCCTAATGCGCTTCGTCCCAGTTGGCGCCGGTGCCGACATCAACGACCAGCGGTACATCCAGATCGGCCGCGTGTTCCATCAGCTGTTTGATGGTTTCGACACACTCCTCTAATGCATCTTCACGAATCTCGAACACCAGTTCGTCATGCACCTGCATAATCATGCGCAGCGGCGGCTGTTCCTGTTGTATCCAGGCGTCGACAGCCAGCATGGCGCGCTTGATGATATCCGCCGCACTCCCCTGCATCGGTGCATTGATCGCGGTGCGTTCCGCCGCTGCACGGCGCTGGCCGTTGCGCGCGTTGATCTCCGGAAGATAGAGCCTGCGCCCGTAAATGGTTTCGACATAGCCGTCAGCATGCGCCTGTGCACGAATCTGATCCATAAACTTTTGCACGCCGGGATAGCGTTCAAAATAGAGGTCAATATACTCCTGTGCAACACCTCGTCCGACATCCAGCTGCTTTGCCAGGCCAAAGGCGGACATGCCGTAGATGAGTCCGAAATTGATCGCCTTGGCTGAACGGCGCTGATCAACTGTGACCTGTGAAATTTCAGCTCCAAAAACCTCTGCGGCCGTGGCTGTGTGGATATCCCGGCCCTCGGAGAATGCCTTCAACAACGCCTCGTCGCCAGAGAGATGCGCCATGATGCGCAGCTCGATCTGCGAGTAGTCTGCAGCGACCATGATATGGCCCTCCTCCGGCACGAATGCCTGGCGAATACGACGGCCATCTTCACTGCGCACCGGGATATTCTGCAGATTGGGATCAGAGGAACTCAGGCGTCCCGTGGCTGCAATCGCCTGGTGATAGGAGGTATGCACCCTCCCGCTATCCTTGTCGATCATCAATGGCAGTTTTTCCGTATAGGTCGAGCGCAGCTTGGCGAGGCCGCGATGCTCGAGGATCACCGCCGGCAGCTCATGGCCATCCTCGGCCAGCTTCTGCAATACCGACTCGGCCGTCGACGGCGCACCTTTGGGTGTTTTGGAGACAACCGGCATCCCCAGCTCTTCGAAGAAGATCACACCAATCTGTTTGGGCGACCCCATATTGAAGGGACGCCCGGCAATCTCATATGCCTTGCCTTCCAGCAGATGCATGCGCTTTGCAAGCTCACTACTCTGCCGGGCCAGCATAGCGCTGTCGATCTTCACCCCGGTGCGCTCGATGCGCGACAGCACTGGAACCAGCGGGATCTCGATCTCTTCAAATACGCAGCGCAGCGCCGACTCCTTTTGCAGCTCTCCCCACAAACGCCGGTGCAGGCGCAGGGTGATATCGGCATCTTCCGCGGCATAGGGAGCCGCCTGCTGCAGCGGCACCTGGTCGAAGGTGATCTGTTTGGCACCCTTGCCGGCGACATCCTCAAACTTGATGGTGGTGTAGCCGAGGTATTTTTTCGCCAGCGAATCCATATCGTGGCGGGTTGCTGTCGAATTGAGGACATAGGACTCAAGCATGGTGTCATAGGCGACACCCTGCAGATCGATGCCATAACGGGCCAGCACATTCATATCATATTTCAGATGCTGTCCGAGCTTGGCCCTGGATGGATCCTCCAGAATCGGCTTGAGGCGCTGCAGCACGATGTCACGGTCAAGCTGTTGCGGCGCATCCGGATCCTTGTGGGCAACGGGAATGTAGCAGGCCTCTCCGGTTTCAAGCGCAAACGAGAGTCCGACGAGTTCCGCCTGCATATAATCGAGGCTGGTGGTTTCGGTATCCAGGGTGATCAGTTCAGCGGTTTCGAGACGCGCGAGCCACTGCTCAAACTGCTGCTGTTCAAGAATCGTCTGATAGTCAACATCATCGATTGTCTCATGCGGCAACTCTTCAGCAACGGCTTCACTGCTGTGCCGATCCAGTGAAGCAAGCAGGCGGCTCGACTCGATGCGCTCAAAGTGATTGCGCAATGCCTCCCTGTCAGGCGGCGTCTGCTGCAACTGCTGCGGTGTCACACCCAGTGACAGGTCGACAACGATGGTGGTCAGCTGTTTTGACAGCGGCAACTGATCCAAAGCAGCACGCAGATTTTCTCCAATCTTGCCCTTGATGTCATCAGCATGCTCGACCAGGTTTTCAAGCGTCTGATACTGAGCAAGCCATTTTGCAGCGGTTTTAGGTCCGCATTTAGAGACTCCGGGGATGTTGTCGGCAGTGTCGCCAACCAGCGCCAGAAAATCGATGATCTGCTCAGGGCGCACACCAAATTTATCCATCACCCCCTGAATATCGGTGCGGATGTCACCCATGGTGTTGATCAGGGTGACATGCTCGTTCACCAGCTGCATCAGATCCTTGTCGCCCGTCGAGATCAGCGTCTGCATGCCTATGCGGGTCGCCTCGGCCGCCAGGGTTCCGATCACATCATCCGCCTCCACGCCACTCTCGATAAGCAGCGGCAATCCCATATCCCTGATGATCTGCTGCAGGGGTTCGATCTGCACACGCAGATCATCCGGCATTGGAGGTCGGTGCGCCTTGTACTCGGGGTAGAGATCATTGCGAAAGGTCTTGCCAGGCGCATCAAACACGACTGCAACATGTGTCGGCGGATGGTCGCTGAGGAGCTTATTGAGCATATTGATGACGCCGACGATGGCGCCCGTCGGCTCCCCCGTGAAATTCGTCAGCGGCGGCAGTGCATGAAAGGCGCGAAACAGGTAGGAGGAGCCGTCGACGACAACGAAGAGATTACTCTTTGGCATTGTGATCCTTGCCCAGAAGATTTGTGATGACGGCTTCTACATCCTGCTTCGTCAGTCCGCGCATATAGCGTTTCGTGATGTAGCCATGTCGATCGACAATCACAGTGAAAGGCAGCGCTTCAAGGCGGTTGCCCATCTCCCGGGAGAGCTCGACGATCTGCAGATTCCCCATCAGCATCGGATAGTTGACGCCGAAGGTGTCCATGAAGTCACGCACCTTGTCGACATCATCGATAGCGATGCCGACAAACTGCACTCCCTGATCCTTGTATTTGTGCTGCAGCTCCACAAAGCCGGGCGTCTCTTCGCGGCATGGCGGGCACCAGGTCGCCCAGAAATTAAGAACCATGATGCTGCCATTCCATTCGGTGTAGGTGTGCAGCTTGCCATCGATATCCTCAAGCTGAAATTGGGGTACGCGTTTGAGCAGCTGTTGATCCATACCCATGAAATTCGAAAAGCGTTCGGGATGATGCTGCACCGCAATGACGGCGCCGACAATGGAGGCGACAATACCAAGCATCAATGAATAGAGCAGATAGCGAAATATCATGGAAAGGCCCGCTTGAGCTGCTCCACAAGCTGCGGAACCGTGACATCGCCAACCAGGCGGTAATCGCACAACTCCTCACCATCACGGCTGAAGAACAGGATCGTTGGTGGCGCCGTCAGTCCAAAATGGCTCAGCAGCTCCTGGTTGGAGGTGACATCGGCCTGCAACAGCAGCAATCCCTGCATACTCTTCTGAGCCCGTGGATCAGGAAACACAACTTTCTCCATGGTTTTGCAGTAGACGCACCAGTCGGCATAGAAATCAACCAAAACTCCCCTGCCCTGTTTTTTCGCCTGCTGCAGCTCCCGTTGCAGTTCATTCACCGTGGTGACCTGCTTGAAGTGCACTTTTTCGACGCTGGTCAACGGCTGCAGCGGATCACTGTTGCCCATGGATGCGCCGATCAGAATCACCGTGCCGTAAATCAGCATCCCGGCGCCAATCCCTTTCCAGTATTTGCGTCCGCCCGAAGCATCTTTTGTCAACGGCTCCAGCACACCCATATAGATGGCGGAGACCACCAGCAGCAGTCCCCACAGGATCATGGGAACATAGACCGGCAGGTAGGTTGGTGCCAGACGCTCCAGCATGCTGATTGCAATACCCAGCATTACCACGCCGAACACCGCCTTGACGGTATCCATCCAGCCACCCGCTTTGGGCAGCAGTTTGCCGGCCGAGACACCGATCAG
>JAUXDV010000008.1 GCA_030620735.1 Gammaproteobacteria bacterium | reverse complement strand
TTCCAATTAATAAAAAAGGGGCATCCGGATGGATGCCCCTTTCTGAATAGTGGCGGAGCGGACGGGACTCGAACCCGCGACCACCGGCGTGACAGGCCGGTATTCTAACCAACTGAACTACCGCTCCAAATATTCTGGTGGGTGCTGAGGGGATCGAACCCCCGACATTCGCCTTGTAAGGGCGACGCTCTCCCAGCTGAGCTAAGCACCCATGAAGGAATCTGTTTTTCAACAGACCCTTGTCATGAGGCGCGCTAGTTTACTGCATCCTTGAGAGCTTTGCCAGCCTTAAATGCGGGATTTCTTGAAGCCTTGATTTGAATCTCTTCACCGGTGCGCGGATTGCGTCCCATGCGTGCTGCACGATCACGCACAGAGAATGTTCCAAATCCAATCAGTGAAACTGTGTCGCCATTTTTCAGGGCGCCAGTAATCGCTGACACCATGCCCTCAAGCGCCATACCCGCTTTTGCTTTGCTGATATCAGCGCTCTCTGCTATTGAATCGATCAATTCACTTTTATTCATAAAATTTTCCTCATTCCCGGTATTGTTCAGTGGAGTTCTTCATTCTTATTCTACAGCTATGCCTGACAGACTGCAGTTTTCAGGCGATTGATTACATACATTGCAGGCCCTGCTGTCAAGCCTGTTTCGAGATTTTTATCAGATAACATTGGCGCAGATACAAAACAGAGTGTTGCAGAGAGTTGATTCCATGAGAGTTTCACAAACAGCAGCAACGGAATATATTTTCAGTTTTAAGAAAAAAAACCCCTCGATTCCGAATTCTGCTGTCATTGCGAGCGCAGCGCGGCAATCTCCCGAGCAGATTGCCGCGTCGCTTAGGCTCCTCGCAATGACGTGTGGCTGTCATCTCCCTGTAATTGCGAGAAGGAGAGTCCGCTACGCTCGCAACGATATCAATGTTTGATAACAGCTGTTTTTTTATTTTCTCCCTGCTTCCCTGTGACAGGTTTTTCTACAGATACATCTTCGCCGCCATGCGGCTCGGGTTGGCTCACCAGCGCCATCTCGAGCACCTCCTCGATCCACTGAACAGGACGAATGTCCAGACCCTGTTTGACATTTTTTGGTATTTCGACAAGATCTTTCTCATTCTCTTTCGGAATCAAAACCGTCTTGATGCCGCCGCGCAGCGCCGCCAGGAGTTTTTCCTTGAGACCGCCGATGGGCAGAACCTCGCCTCGCAGGGTAATTTCACCTGTCATGGCGACATCAGCACGCACCTTGATGCCTGTGAGCACCGATACCAGCGCTGTACACATGCCAACTCCGGCGCTTGGTCCATCTTTGGGCGTGGCGCCTTCAGGAACGTGGATATGCGCCTCCTGCTTCTGGTAGAAGTCCGGCTCTATCCCCAGTATATCTGCACGGCTGCGAACGACTGTCATGGCCGCCTGAATCGACTCTTTCATGACATCCCCGAGCTGCCCTGTCAACTGCATACCGCCTTTGCCCTTCACCAGCGCGGCTTCAATGCGCAGCAACTCACCACCCACTTCTGTCCAGGCCAGTCCGTTCACCTGACCAACCTGGTCGAGTTCATCGGCCACGCCGAAACTGAAACGCCTGACGCCGAGATATTTTTCCAGTCTTGCAGGAGTGATTCGCACACTCTTTTTGCTGCTTTTGAGGAGCACATCCTTGACGACCTTGCGACAGATCTTGGCAATATCGCGCTCGAGATTGCGCACACCCGCTTCACGCGAGTAGTAGCGGATGATGTCACGCACCACCACATCACTCATTTCGAGCTCATTCTCTTTCAGGCCGTTGTTTTTTTTCTGCTTGGGAATCAGATATTTGACGGCAATATTGAGCTTTTCATCCTCGGTATAACCGGAGAGGCGAATCACCTCCATCCTGTCGAGCAGGGCCGGGGGGATGTTCATGGTATTGGCCGTTGCGACGAACATGATGTCAGAGAGATCCAGATCGACCTCCAGGTAGTGATCCTGGAAGGTGTGGTTCTGCTCCGGATCCAGCACCTCCAGCAGCGCAGAGGCGGGGTCGCCACGGAAATCCATCGCCATCTTGTCGATTTCATCCAGCAGAAAGAGCGGATTGCGCGTTTCCACGCGGCTCAGATTCTGTACGATTTTGCCTGGCATGGCGCCGATATAGGTGCGGCGATGACCGCGTATCTCCGCCTCATCCCGTACACCTCCCAAAGCCATGCGTACATATTTACGTCCGGTTGAACGCGCAATCGACTGTCCAAGCGAGGTTTTACCGACGCCGGGAGGGCCGACAAGACACAAAATCGGCCCTTTAAGCTTGCGCACACGCTGTTGTACGGCAAGGTACTCGAGAATACGCTCCTTGACCTTCTCAAGGCCATAGTGATCAGCATCAAGTATCTCTTCCGCCTTGATGATGTCATTATTGACCCGCGAGCGCTTTTTCCAGGGAATGCCGACCAGGGTATCGATATAGTTGCGCACCACGGTGGCTTCAGCTGACATCGGCGACATCATCTTGAGTTTGTTGAGCTCGCCCAACGCCTTCTTCTTGGCCTCTTTAGGCATCCCCGCTTTTTCGATTTTTTCGCTCAGCCCGTCTATCTCGTTAGGCGCATCATCCATCTCACCCAGCTCTTTCTGGATGGCTTTCATCTGCTCGTTGAGATAATACTCGCGCTGGTTTTTTTCCATCTGTCCCTTGACGCGGCCACGGATACGCTTCTCCAGCTGGAGGACATCATTCTCCTCCTCCACCAGTCGCATGAGATGCTCAAGCCGCTGCTGAACATCGACAATCTCCAGCACCTTCTGCTTTTCATCCAGCTTCAGCGACATGTGCGCCGCCATGGTGTCGGCGAGGCGGCTGGGATCGTCAATACTGGCCAGCGAGGTCAAAACCTCCGGCGGAACCTTTTTATTCAGTTTGACATAGTGATCAAACATCGACAGGGCCGAACGCATGAAGACATCCGTCTCCCTGTCGTCGGCCATCTCTCCCTCGTCAAGGCGCTCGGGAGCAGAGCGATAGAAGGCATCTGTCTCAAGAAATGCCCCTACCCTGACGCGGTAGGCGCCTTCGACCAGCACTTTGACAGTGCCGTCCGGCAGCTTTAACAGCTGTAATATATTCGCCAGGGTTCCGATCTCATAGATCTCTGCTGTCGAAGGATCGTCAACATCGGCGCTTCTCTGCGCCACCAGCAGGACAGGCTGGTTATGCCGGGTTGCATAATCGAGTGCATGTATTGATTTTTCACGCCCGACAAACAGTGGTATCACCATGTGAGGGTAGACCACGACATCTCTCAGCGGCAGGATGGCAATGTCATCGGGTAGTTCCACGACACTGCCTTTGCTTTTCTCTTGTACCATGAATTACTCTCTTGTAATCACTCTGAGACAATCAGAGTCGAGGTGTTTCCAGCGGAAGCATCCTGCTGGGAATGGGGGGGCTATCTAAAAAACAACTTCCCGTTTCCGTGCAGCGCCGGCGCTGCACGTGATCCGGGATCTTGTTAAATGAAACCGTCAGTCAGACAGGGCGGCTCTTTTTTCGCCGCCCTCGATGATAATATAGGGGGCGATGTCGCCGGAAACAACCGTCTCATCGACAACAACTTTGGAAACATCGTCCATTGATGGGAGATCATACATGGTATCAAGCAGAATCTGTTCCAACAGCGTGCGCAAGCCCCGCGCGCCGGTCTTGCGCGCCATCGCTTTGAGGGCGATAGCATGCAGTGCGTCGTCACGAATCTCAAGTTCGGCGCCTTCCATCTCGAAGAGACGGCTATACTGCTTGGTGAGCGCATTTTTCGGCTCTGTTAAAATCCGTACCAGTGCATCTTCATCCAGCTCTTCGAGCGTGGCGATCACGGGAAGACGGCCGACGAACTCCGGAATCAGACCAAACTTGATCAGATCCTCCGCCTCGACATCGGCAAAAATCTCACCCAGATTTTGATCTTCGTCCTTGCTGTGAACTTCAGCAGAGAAGCCGATGCCGCCCTTCTCGGAACGCTCCCGGATGACCTTCTCCAGACCGGAAAAAGCTCCGCCAACAATAAACAGAATATTGCCGGTATTCACTTGCAGGAACTCCTGCTGTGGATGCTTGCGCCCTCCCTGGGGCGGAACCGAAGCCACCGTGCCTTCGATCAACTTCAGCAGCGCCTGCTGCACACCCTCACCGGAAACATCGCGGGTAATCGACGGATTATCTGATTTACGCGAGATCTTGTCGATTTCATCAATATAAACGATGCCGTTCTGCGCCTTGTCGACGTCATAATCACATTTTTGCAGCAGCTTCTGGATAATATTTTCAACATCCTCGCCCACATAGCCGGCTTCGGTCAGGGTCGTTGCATCTGCAATCGTAAAAGGAACATTCAACAACCGCGCCAGCGTTTCAGCCAGCAGGGTTTTACCGGAACCGGTCGGGCCGATCAGGAGAATATTACTCTTGGCGATTTCGACATCATCTTTCTTCTGCTGGGCAACGACCTCGAGACGCTTGTAGTGATTATAGACAGCCACCGAGAGCACTCTCTTGGCGCGCTTTTGACCAATAACGTAATCATCCAGCCATGCATTGATCTCCTTTGGCTTGGGCAGCCCGCCCATCTCATCAGAAGCCGCGCCCTGGATCTCTTCCCGGATAATATCATTGCAAAGTTCGACGCACTCGTCACAGATAAAGACGGATGGTCCGGCAATCAGTTTGCGTACTTCATGCTGGCTCTTGCCGCAAAAAGAGCAATAGAGGAGTTTCTCATCATCCGGGGTCTTTATATCGTCACTCATTCACTTCTACCATGAGAGATTAAAATAGTTGAATTGCGCATCATATCCAATTATGAAAAATTGGCAAGCAGATGCTACCGCGTTAGATATGCGGGTTTCATGAAATTATATCACAACAAAAATACCCGCATCAGGCGGGCATTTAATGTTCAAACAGGGATAGTTTCAATAAGACCGCGCGAATATCGTCATTGCGAGGGAGCCAAAGCGACCGCGGCAATCTCCTCGCTGGAAGAGTATTCACGAGATTGCTTCGCTGAACTCGCAATGACGGAGGTTCAACCCTTTCCAGTACGCTGATCAAGCACCTTGTCGATCAAACCATATTCTACAGACTCCTCGGCGCTCATGAAATTATCGCGCTCTGTATCATCTGCGATTTTCTCCAGTGACTGACCGGTATGTTTTGCGAGGATGCCATTGAGTCTTTCACGCACCGCCAGTATCTCGCGCGCGTGGATCTCGATATCAGTCGCCTGTCCCTGGAAGCCGCCCAGCGGCTGGTGAATCATGGTGCGGGAGTGCGGCAGAGAGTAGCGCTTGCCATGCTCTCCGGCAGCCAGCAACAGCGCACCCATGCTCGCCGCCTGACCGATGCACATGGTGCTGACATGGGGGCGGACAAATTGCATGGTGTCATAGATGGCCAGACCGGCTGTTACCGAACCTCCGGGTGAATTGATATAGAGATGGATATCCTTGTCCGGATTTTCAGACTCCAGGAACAGCAGTTGCGCAACAATCACGTTTGCCATGTGATCTTCTATCGCGCCGACAATGAAGATCACCCGCTCCTTGAGCAGACGTGAATAGATGTCATAGGCGCGTTCACCGCGGGCAGACTGTTCGACAACCATAGGGATCAAACCCTGGCTGCGCGGAGAGAGAGAGAGGTTATCAGCCGATAGATCGTCCTGCATGATTATTCCTGTCGGGTTCATTTTGGTTCAGTCAGTTCATAAAATGTATGCTGCTTCTCTTCAACCTTTACCTGGCTCAATACCCAGTCAACAACCTGGTCTTCAAGAACAACATGCCTGACAGGGTCGATGCGCCCGGCATCTTCATAGTACCAGTCGATCATCTCCTGAGGGGATTCGTAGGAGGCGGAAAACTCCTCGATCATTTCACGCAGACGCTCCTCATCCACTTCAATTTTCTGATCGGAGATAATTTTTGTAGTCAGCATTCCCAGTTTGACGCGGCGTTCCGCCTGCTCCTTGAAGACCTCCACCGGCAATTGAAAAGTTGCGCTGCTCTGTCCCTGGCTCTCCATCTGCTTGCGGGTGTCTTCACGCAACCGCTTTGCTTCGTCATCGATAATCGCCTGCGGAACATCAAACTCATGCTTTTCGAGCAGCAACTCCATGACGCTCTCCTTGGTCTTCGACTTTATTTTCGCATCGAGTTCACGCTGCATATTGGAGCGAATCTCCTGCTTGAACAGCTCAACCGAGCCATCTTCAACGCCCATCGCTTTTGCAAACTCCTCGTCGACTTCAGGCAATACCGGCTCAGCCACCTCGTTGACAGTGATCTCAAAGACCGCTGCTTTTCCGGCAAGATGCTGCGCCTGGTAATCGTCAGGAAAAGTCGTCTCCACACTGCGTTCATCACCTTCGGAAGCGCCCAGCAGACCCTGTTCAAAGCCATCGATCATGCTGCCTGAACCCATTACCAGCGGAACCTTCACGGCTGAGCCACCCTCAAAAGCCTCATCGTCAATCTTGCCGATGAAGCTGATCATCAGCTGATCGCCATCCTGCGCCGCACGCTCCACCTTGTTCCAGGTGACACGCTGCTGACGCAGCTTTTCGATCATACCGTCAACATCGTTGTCGAGAAGTTCCGCAACCGGACGCTCCAATCCTGCGTCGCCAAGATCCGAGATAGTCAGTTCCGGAACCACTTCAAATTCAGCGACATAGATAAAAGCATCCTTCTCTTCCTTGATATCGATAGCAGGGTCGCCAACGGCATGCAGCTTTTGCTCGCCCAGCGCTTCATAATAGCTCTTTTGAATCAGCTCACCATAAGCCTCCTGCCGTGCATGCGCGCCAAAACGCTGCTTGACAACCTTGAACGGAACTTTCCCCGGACGAAAACCATCCAGACGCACCTCACGGGCCATTGAACGCAGCCTGTTGTCGACAATTTCATTCACCTGCTCAACAGGCAGTTCCACCGTCATACGGCGCTTTAATCCTTCAAGTGTTTCCACTGAAACTTGCATGCATCTCTCTCCGGCAGCCTCGCTGCCTCTTTATTTAAATGATGCGCTTCGCCTACATGGAGTAGGTGAGGGCATGAGCAGGACGCGGAAGCTTCGCAGGCTCAGCACATCCTAAGTATCGTTATATGACAGCCACAGTTTCCGGAGAAAATAGGCCGTCTTCTAATAATCAATGGTGCGAAAGGAGAGACTCGAACTCTCACGGGTTACCCCACAGGAACCTAAATCCAGCGCGTCTACCAATTCCGCCACTCTCGCACGACAGGCGATTATAACGGGAATAGCGTCGTGAGGAAATAGCTGGTTTTATTCGTTCTCGCTGAGATAAAATTGCCGCGCTGTGGCAATCTCACCCCTCACTCACAATGACACTTTCGGTAGTTGTCAGGTATGATGCCTTGAAATGATGAAACTGATAGACAAGCTTCCGCTAACAGCGCTTCTCCTCGTCGCGCTTACACTTGGACTCGCGCCCTTCTCCCCGCAACCGCATATCGTGGAGAAACTGGGAATGCTGTTCGACGGCTCGCTCTCCAGACCGATTGATATCTTCGACCTGCTGCTTCATGGAGTACCCTGGCTGTTACTCGGATTAAAACTTTTTCGCCTGAGCTTCTCTCGCGGCAACTGAAGAAAGATTTCCATTGCGAGCATAGCGCGGCAATCTCATATCACTTTTGAGAAGCGCTGCTCCCCCCGGGGATTCAGATAGGCATCGAAGACCATGCAGATATTGCGGATCAGGAAGCGCCCCTTGGGTTCCACGCTGATACCCTGATCGCTGATCGCAAGCAGTCCATCTGACTGCATCTGCTGCAGCCGTTCAAGTTCCTGTGCAAAATAGTCTTTGAAATCGATCTCCCATCGGCTTGAGAGAGATGAAAAATCGAGTCGGAAATGGCAGATCAGGCGGGTGATGACATCACGGCGGATGAGGTCATCCCGGTTCAGTTCAAGCCCCCGGTGCACCGGCAGATGGCCGCTGTCGATTGCGGCGTAGTAGTCGTCCAGAGTGCGCAGATTCTGCGAATAGCTGGCTCCAACCATACCGATCGAGGTAACGCCGATGCCAATCAAGTCACAGTGACTGTGGGTGGAGTAGCCCTGAAAATTGCGGTACAGCGTCCCCTCGCGCTGCGCCACCGCCAGTTCATCGTCGGGGCGGGCGAAATGATCCATGCCGATAAAGAGATAACCGGCCTGCTCCAGCTTCTCTGCGGTCATCTGCAGAATATCCAGTTTTTCAGAGGCTTCAGGCAACTCGTCAACATGAATGCGGCGCTGCGGTTTGAACAGTTCGGGTAGATGGGCATAGTTGAAGATGGAGAGTCGATCCGGCTGCGCTTCGAGTATGGCATCCAGGGTGGCGCGGAAGCCCTCCACTGTCTGCTGCGGCAATCCATAGATCAGGTCGACACTGACCGAGCGAAACCCCTCGTCGCGCGCCGCGTTGAGCACATTCTCCGTGATCTCGCGGGACTGCAGGCGATTGACCGCCTGCTGAACTTTCGGATCATAATCCTGCACACCCAGACTCATGCGGTTGAAGCCAATCTCACGCAGCAGCTTGACGGTGTCGGCATCGGCCTCGCGAGGGTCGATTTCGATGGAGTATTCACCCCGGTCATCATCCACTAACTGAAAAGCCTCCGCCGTTGCCTGCATCAACTCACGCATCTCGGCACCGCTGAGAAAAGTCGGCGTGCCTCCACCCCAGTGCAACTGCTCGACCTGGCGGCTGTTATCAAAAAGCTCTCCCTGCATGGCAAGCTCCTTTTTCACACGCTGCAAATACTCCGCCGCCTTGCTTCTATCCTTGGTGGCGATTTTATTGCAGGCGCAATAGAAACAGATGGTGTCGCAAAAGGGAATGTGGAAATAGAGCGACAGCGGATTATCGCTGCTGTTCGACTCCCTGGCCACCTCCCTGTATTGCGCTTCGCCAAAGGCTTCACTGAATTTAACCGCTGTCGGGTAGGAGGTATAGCGCGGGCCGCTCTGGTCGTACTTTTTGATCAGATCGAGATCAAATACCAACCGCTGTTGTGAAACATCACTCATCTTCGTCAATCTCCAGCCCTTTTCGATGCGTCTCATTGATCTGTTTTAGCAACAGATGAAACGGGATGGTGTCTCCAAACTTATGCACCACTTCCATGTAGGGGAGATCCTCCCTGCCAAATTGATAAACGCCATCACACATATCCTGGTAAAGCTTGTTGATACTGAGCTCCAGCGGCTCCAGAAAGATGGGGAAACGCGGCATCTCTTCAGCCTCGAACATGACACACTCTCTCAGATCCTGCACCTCAAAGCGCGCATTCTTGACCCACTCAATATACTCTTCTACACTTTTTGCCCGGCGTAATACCATGTTCAATGATCTCTATAATGATAACGTGTTATTTCTTAATATCTCAAAAAACCGTGCATTTCGCGGTCAGATGACCGCTCCCACAACAATTGCTGACCCAAGGCGTAGGAGTGGTCTTCTGACCACGATTGATTAGGAGGCGATTGCCACGCTGCGCTCGCAATGACGGCCTCTTTTGTCATTGCGAGGAGGCTCCGCCGACGCGGCAATCCCGAATCTGTTCTGCAGTCAGCAGAAATACACCGTCACCGCCCTTCTCGAAATCCAGCCACAAGAAGGGAATATCCGGAAAACGCGCCATCAGCAAATCCGCTGACGCCCCAACCTCGACGATGATGATACCACCTGGCGCAAGGAAAGGAGCCGCATCCTGTAAAATACGCGCCACGATATCCATGCCGTCGTCACCCGCCTGCAAACCAATCTCCGGCTCATGCTGATACTCTGGCGGAAGCCCCCTGTATTCATCACTGCTGACATAGGGAGGGTTGCTGACAATCAGGTCATACTGTCGCGGCGACAGCTGATCAAACAGATCCGAGGCGATCACAGCAACCCGCTCATGCAGGTGATGCTTGTCTACATTCACTCGAGCAATTTTCAGCGCTGCCTCCGAGATATCGACAGCATCCACCTGCGCCTGTGGAAACGCATAAGCGCAGGCAATCGCAATACAGCCGCTGCCACTGCAGAGATCAAGAATTGCATTCACACACGAGGCTTCCAGCCAGGGAGAAAACTGCTCTCCGATCAGCTCGGCTATGGGCGACCTGGGAACCAGCACATCGCTGCTGACATCAAACTCCAGCCCGGAAAACCACGACTTTCCGGTCAGGTAGGCTGCGGGAAGACGCTCCTTAATGCGCCGTTGAAACAGCTCCAGTACCTGCATTTTTTCATCTCTGGTGAGATGTGCGTCCAGATAACTTTGCGGCAGAGTGTGATCCAGGTGGAGCGCATGCAGCACCAGCTGCAGTGCCTCGTCCAGGGCATTGTCTGTCCCATGACCAAAAAAGAGTTCCGCCTCGTTGAACATGCTGGCGCCGCGGCGCACAAGGTCGCGCAGTGTTGTCAGGCTGTCATCATCATTCATCATTATTCATTCTCACCAAAATCCAGCTGCAGCTGCATCTTCTTGAGCCTCAATTCTGCTTTAGATGCCCGTTTTTCAGCGGCTCTTGTGGCATTTTCCGCCCTCTCCACTCTCTCCTGCAACTGCTGCATCCTCTCTTCAGAAACAACGGATTCCCTCTCTGCAGGCGATGCATTCAGTTCCAGTCCCAGCTCGGCGGCATCTTGATTGATGACGCTCCACATCTCCGCATGGCGCTGATAAAAGCCGCTTTCGAGCAAATTTTGATGCTGCCTCTGAAAGCCCTCCCGGTTCTGCCGCATGCGAAAAAAATGCATCAACTGAAGCACATGTCGTGATGTATCGGGGAAATCTCCGGCCAGCCGTGTAAGCAGCACCTCGACATCATCATAGTTGAGATAATCATCAGGCAGGTTGTACAACTGCTGCATGCGCTGATCATCCTGCATTGACTGCAGAGTACTGCCCTCTTCAGCGCCCGGCACATTGCTGCTTGTAGAGAGGGGCTGGCGGCGTCTGCGCCCTCCAAAGTGGAACAACAGCCACAGCAGGGAGATCAGCAGCAGTGCGGCGCTCACCCAAATCCAAACAGTGCTGCTGAAAATCAGGGCGTCTTCAGCAGATGGAGCCTGAGGCTCTGCCGTCTCCTCCTGCTTAATGCCAGCAGCTGCCTTCTGCTGCATGACTACCGCCTGCTGTGATGAAGCACTATCATTGAATCCGCCCAGGGGAGAAACTGCAGAAACAATATCAAGCTGCAGCAACAACAGCGCCAGTCCATCGGGGTCTTCACGCAGGATCTCCTGCGTGGAGGGAACATTCAGAGGGCGGGAAAATGTGACATGCCGCAAGTCTCCATGTTCAAATTCAGCCGGATTCAAGAGCACCATTGCCGCAACGACCTGATCCAGGGTTGCTCCGGAGGGGCGCATAAGAAGTGCAGCTTGCTTCACTGCATCACTCACCGGAACACTGATCGGAGCAATCTCAGCAACTGGAGGCGGTTGACTCTTTCCATTTTCAGCGGCAGACTCAGGCTCTGAGGCCGCTTGTGATGACGTAGAAGGTTGAGTCGCCGTGACACTCCCGGCATACAGCGACTGCACGACCAACAGCAGTGCAACCGCCAACAGCCGGAAGCATTTCCGGGAAATAGGTAGACCAGTCATTCTATTAATGAAACACGCTTACCCGGATGATTCAAGCGTCACCCGTGCGAAGCGTCGCTTTCCCACCTGGTAGATATGGGTTTCACCCGCCATGCACTGCAGGGCGCGGTCGCTGATGCGTTCCCCATCAATTTTCACTGCATTTTGCTTGATCATGCGCATTGCTTCACTCGTGCTCTGCACCAGGCCTGCATCACGCAGCAGATTGGCGATGCCCAGGCTCTCATCATCGAGCATGAGCGTTTTTTCAGGCATCTCATCAGGCATGGCGCCCTTCTGGAAGCGGGCTATGAAATTTTCCTGCGCCTGCACGGCCGCCGCTTCATGATGAAATCGAGCAATAATCTCCTGCGCAAGCAGAAACTTGATATCGCGGGGATTGGCGCCCTCCTCGACCTGTTTCTGAAATGCCTGGATCTCATCCATGGGACGAAAACTCAGCAGCTCGAAGTAACGCCACATCAACGTATCGGAGATCGACATGATCTTGCCGAACATATCATCCGGCGCATCGGTGATACCGATATAGTTCCCCAGTGACTTGGACATTTTCTGCACGCCGTCGAGCCCCTCGAGAATCGGCATGGTGATGACTACCTGCGGCTCCTGTCCACGCTGCTCCTGCAGTTGCCTGCCAACCAGCAGGTTGAATTTCTGATCGGTTCCCCCGAGTTCGACGTCCGCCTCGAGAACCACCGAGTCATAGCCCTGGATCAGCGGGTAGAGAAATTCATGAACGGCGATAGGCTTGCCGCTTTTATAGCGCTTGTGGAAATCGTCGCGTTCCAGCATGCGCGCCACCGTATGGCTTGCAGCCAGCTGCACCAGCTCAGCCGCTCCCATTTCACCCATCCACTCGGAGTTGAAGACCACGCGCGTTTTCTCTTCATCGAGGATCTTGAAGATCTGCTCTTTATAGCTGGCAGCATTTTCCACCACCTGCTCGCGTGTCAACGGTTGACGGGTGGCGCTCTTGCCGGTGGGATCGCCGATCATGCCTGTAAAATCCCCGATAAGGAAAATCACCTCATGCCCCAACTGCTGGAAAAGCCGCAATTTATTGATCAGCACCGTATGACCGAGATGAAGATCAGGCGCCGTCGGGTCAAATCCCGCCTTGATACGCAGAGGCCTGCCTAGCTGCAGTTTTTTGATCAAGCCATCTTCAAGCAGAATCTCCTCGACTCCCCTGGAGATCTGTTCAATTGCTTCCACTGTAGAAGTCATCAGCTACCCTTGTCAGATTATTGTCAGCACACACATGATACGAATCTGCGCAATCTACCGGAAATCACTGCCGCTGTCATTAGAAGGTGTGGCAGATTATAATAAGCGGGTGATATATCGATTCACAACTTCACAACACCCGCCTGCATGAAATCCTTTCTGACCGGTTTTTTTACTGTCATTGTGCTTGCCGCGCTGATTATCTGGCTGCTGCCGGAGCATGACGTTCACCCCGATAAAGAGAGCATCGAACTCTCCTTTCCGGATCAGAGTGAAATCCCGTCAGTAACGCCTCACCGTGGAGATGAGCAATCTGATGATGATATAGAGTCACTGACTGACGACGAACAAGCGGTAGAAGAGATAGCTCCAGGTGTCATTGAGAGCAAACCCCTGCTGGTTATTCACCAGGTCAGGGCCGGAGATACCCTGCTCGCTATTTTCAACAAACTCGGCATCGATAAAAATCTCTATCAGCGATTCATTCTGCTCGATAAAAAATCGAAAAAGCGTCTGGCGCGGCTGCGCCCCGGACAAATGCTCCACTTCCGCTTTTCCAAAGAGAATGAACTCGTCGAGATCATCCATAATATCGACTCACTGCACAGCACCAGCTATTTAATCAGCAATGATGATATTCAGATCAGCAAGCATCAGAAAGAGGTGCAGGTAAAGATCGAAACCGCCCATGGAAGCATAGAGTCATCACTTTTTAATGACGGCATACGAGCCGGCATGACAGAAAAGCTGATTATCAAGATGGCGAAACTCTTCAGCTGGGATATCGACTTTGGCCGTGAATTGAAAAAAGGGGACTATTTCGGCGTCATTTTTGAAGCGCGCTATGTCGATGGCCAACGTATTGGCACAGGCAATATTCTTGCTGCGGAATTCATCAACGGCAAGAAGAAACACCGTGTCATCCGTTATGTCGACTCCAGGGACAGGGTCGATTATCTTGATCCCCAGGGACGCAGCCGCCGCCAGAAGTTTATACGCACGCCGTTGAGTTTTACCCGCATCAGCTCCAGATACACGGGTAAACGCTGGCATCCTGTGCTGCGGCGCTGGCGCTCACACAAAGGCGTCGATTACGCAGCTCCAAGAGGAACACCTGTGTGGGCAACTGCGGATGGAACGGTAAGCATCATCGGCCGCCAGCGCGGCTATGGCAAGGTGATCTATGTCAAACACGGCAAATACACCACCGTCTATGGTCATCTCTCAGCCTTCAAGAGAGGCATGAAGAAAGGCAGAAACGTGCGTCAGAATGAAGTCATCGGTTATGTCGGATCGACAGGCCTTGCAACCGGCCCGCATCTGCATTATGAATTCCGCATCAATGGCAAGCACGTCAATCCACTCTCACACCGCCTGCCGATTGCAGATGCGTTACGGAAAAATGATAAAAAATTCCGTTCTTTTGCTGATCCTCTGCTGAAAACGCTGGATCAGCTCAAGGAGGAAACCCAAGGAAAGAGGACTGAGACGTGAGTAGCGAGAGATAAGGCTGGTGTTATTACTCAGTAATCAAGACTCGCTGCTCGATTAAACAGAAAATGAGGAACCGCAGCCGCAGGTCGTAGATGCATTCGGATTGCGGATCACAAACTGCGCTCCCTGAAGGCCTTCGGTGTAGTCGACTTCAGCCCCGGTGAGGTATTGAAAGCTCATTGGGTCGATCAGCAGTTTGACGCCATCCGTTTCAACCTCTGTGTCACCCTCTTTTAGCTCTTCATCAAAGGTGAAACCATATTGAAAACCTGAACAGCCGCCACCCTGAATATAGACGCGCAACATCAGCCCCGGATTGCCCTCCTCCTCAATCAGGGAAGAGACTTTCGCTGCAGCAGCGCTGGTGAAAACCAGCGGGCTTTCCATTTGAATTTGTGCTTCTGCCATGTTCATACCACTCCAAAAATCAAACCTATATGCTAACTATCGCTTTTCCTACTGTTTTAGTCAAGAATTAGGTTTCATCCGCCGCATGCTCCTGCTCTTCTTCCTGCCAGGAGTCGCTCCCTGCTTGTGCTTTTTCATCGCCCTCTTCTGACAGATGCACCATTCCACCGGCAACGCTGGCGCCCATTGCCATCTCAAGTTGCTGATAGTGAATCTCTCCGCTGACACGCGCATTCTCTGCCAGTTCAAGCAGTGAACTGGAGTCTATATCACCATCAATAGAGCCATTGACGATGATATTAGCAACGCGGACATCTCCAACAATTGTTGCCTGGTCACTCACCGTGAGGGTAGAGTTATTGCTCTCGCTATCAGCAATGACATCGCCATGAATCTCACCATCAAGATGCAGGCCTCCTGTAAAGGAGACACCTCCGTGAATGACTGTTCCCGAACCAATAACAGTCGTAAAAGCCGGTGGCTTGAATTTTTTTTTCATAAGTTATTTCACCATCCTGGATTTTTCAGTATAGAGTTCACAGATCTTTAAAACTCCCCTTTTTTCTTACCCGTCGTCGGCAGGGTCTTGTTGATTTTTCTTGTCTTGCTGCTCGTTTTCTTTTTGCTTTTACGCTTTTTCCCGGTGCTCTTTTTAGAGCCTTTCGCAGAAGTCGAACCCGTGCTTTTTCCCGCCACTCTCTTTAAAATAGCCAACTCCTGCTCCATTTTGTGACGCTCTTCCTGTAACGTTATCAACTCCTCCTGCACATCTCTTTGCGCCACCTTGTCAACCTGCGCCGACCGCTCAAGAGTCGCAACAGATTGGCTTAAAGCATCTCTCTCTGACTCTACCTCTCTGATTTTCAGCTGCAGATCATCGACAACGGATTCAACCGTTTCCTGATCTCCATCTGCATTACCCTGATCCAGCAGATAGACCATCCTGCCGAGATAAACCATGCCTGCAACCAGCAGCAGTGCAATTCCAAGCCACATCAGGAGGTGGCCGCCATGCCCGGCAAGATGGATTGTCGGAGCCTCGACATGAACTCGCTTGTGACGTCGTTTGAACTGGCGGTTATCAGGGAGATAAGGCAACGCAATCCAGCCCGCTTGTCTCGGACAAGCCAAACATCAGGTTCATATTCTGCACTGCCTGGCCGGCAGCGCCCTTGACAAGGTTGTCAATGACCGACAAGACAACAACCGTACGCTCACCCTGAGGTTGATGCAATGCAATCTGACAACGATTGGTGCCCCGCACACTGCGGGTTTCCGGCAGAGATCCCGATGGAAGCACATCGACAAAAGGCTCATCGGCGTAACGTGCTTCATAGAGTTGCTGCAGATCCACTCCCTCACTGCTCAGGCGCGCATAGAGCGTCGCCAGAATGCCGCGAATCATCGGCAGCAGATGCGGCGTAAACGTCAAGCCCGGCAGCTTCCCAAGCGTCCATCCCAGCACCTGGCGGATCTCGGGAAGATGCCGATGCCCGCTCACACCATAAGCCTTGAAACTCTCTCCGCACTCCGCCAGCAGCGCCGCCACGCTGGCGCCGCGACCTGCTCCGCTGGCGCCGGATTTGCAATCGGCAATCAGCGAACCGGAATCGACAACTCCCGCTTCCAGCAGAGGCAAAAAGCCAAGAATAGTGGCCGTCGGATAACAGCCCGGATTGGCCACAAGGCTTGCAGAAGCGATTTTTTGACGATGTATTTCAGGCAATCCATAGACTGCCTGGGGCAGCAACTCCGGACAGGCGTGAGACATTCCATACCACTTCTCCCAAAGCGCCTGGTCCTGAATACGGAAATCGGCGGCAAGATCGATCACCCGCACACCCGCCTGCAGTAATTCAGGGGTTGACCGCATCGCAATGCCGTTGGGCGTTGCAAAAAAGACCACATCACAGCCATGCAGGACTTGCACGTCAGGCTCGCTGAAGGCGATATCGATATGGCCGCGCAGACTGGGAAACAGATCCGCCACGGCGCGCCCGGATTCAGCACGGGAAGTCACCGCAACCACTTCCACATGCGCATGAGCCACTAGCAGGCGCAGCAGCTCCACTCCCGTATAACCGGTTCCCCCGACGATCCCTACCTTGATCATATGCGTTCTTCTGCAGTATTAAATGGATATCGCTCCATGATACTCAAAAACAGACGGGAAACGAAGCCGCAATGCTGACGGCTGATGAAACCGTTGCATCGACATTGCGGGCAAAGAGCGAGTTCCGGGAAGATTGCCGCGCTTCGCTCGCAATGACAATCTAATCGTCATTGCGAGGAGGCGCAGCCGACGCGGCAATCTTTTCGCCTTCAGATAATCCGCTTTTTGATAACATTGAATTATTTGCTGTTTAGCCGCATATTAGAGACTCAGCAGTAGATTTTCTGGAATATAACGTCATGGATCATGAAACCATTCAAGCCATCGCCCTGATGCTCGGAGCCTCGTGGGCTTCAGGAATCAATCTCTACGCGGCAATACTGGTGCTCGGCATTCTCGGCAACACAGGCTACGCCGAACTGCCCGAAGGAATGGCGCTGGTCGAGAACCCGCTGGTGATCGGTGTTGCAGGCATCATGTATTTTATCGAATTTTTTGCCGATAAAACCCCCGGGGTCGATTCGGCCTGGGACGCCATCCACACCTTCATTCGCATCCCTGCCGGGGCCATGATGGCTGTAGGCGCCGCCAGCGGGCTGGAGGTCAACCAAGCCGTCACGCTTGCCGCAGCATTGCTCGGCGGCGGGGTCGCGGCAACCAGCCACTTCACCAAAGCGGGAACGCGCCTGATGATCAACACCTCACCTGAACCCGTCACCAACTGGGTAGCCTCGTTTACAGAAGATATTGCCGTCATCGGCGGGCTGTGGGCTGCGCTGACCTATCCCTGGCTGTTTATCGCAATGTTCATCGCTTTCATGCTGCTGTCGATCTGGTTGCTGCCAAAAATCTGGCGTGCATTAAAACTCATAGTGCGTAAAATCCGCAACTGGTTCAGCGGTGACAGCGAAACTCCCGATCCGACCGTTACCGCAGCTGCGCGGAAACTTGGCATCGATGCAGTGGCGGAGAGTCGCAAGGAGTTGCCAAGGCAGTGACGTACTGAGTACTGAGTACTGAGTACGAGATTTTATTACTTCCAGGGACATCAACGCCATGTGGTTAAAAGCCTTTCTCTGGTTCCCAAGCTCCAGCTTGGGCGCCAGCGGAATTTTCGTGTTTTTCGTGACTTTCGTGGTTAATAATTTTGTCAAAAAACAGGGAATCATCACACCATGTGGTTAAAAGCCTTCCATCTCTTCTTCATGACAGCCTGGTTCGCCGGGCTCTTCTATCTGCCGCGCCTGTTTGTCTACCATGCAATGACGAATGACGAAGCCGGCAATGAGCGCTTCAAGATCATGGAGCGCAAACTCTATTACTTTGTCACCCCGTGGATGATCCT
>JAUXDV010000015.1 GCA_030620735.1 Gammaproteobacteria bacterium | reverse complement strand
GGCGCAATGCCTTGATAGAGTCCACTGCCAGGTGACATTGCATAGCCAAGAAACAACCGTTCGAAGCCGAAGGCCCAGCTGTTGCTGTTGTCAGCCTCATCGATACCCAGCTGTGCACGGTGTTCGCTGTCGACGCCCCAGCGGATACCGCTGTTTGACACCCACTCTCGGATGCGCTCCACAGCCGCCTGGTCGAGTCCGAATCGCCGTTGAACAGCAGGCAGCTCCAGCCATGAGAGCACCACTGGCGCCTCGAAGCGATCAAAGGGCAATTCCAGCCATCCAAGCAATGTTTCGACCAGCGGATCCTGTGCAGCATCCGCCTGGTCGGAGATGCTGAAAGGAATATAGCGTTGCACTGGCACCCCGCCGAAAACCGCTTCGATATAGGGAGCCAGCTGATCAATATCAGGTGACATCACTACAACGTCCTGTGGTGTCAGATCCTCTAATGATTCGAACAGCGACAGCAGTTGATCATGCAGCACCTGCACTTCACGCATCGGACTGTGGCAGCTGTGAACCTGGATCGATCTGTCGCCTGGTTCGATGGTGCAGACGGGAAACCCCTCACTACCGCGTTGCTGCAGATTGAGAATATCCTCCTGCACCGCCGCCAGCAGGCTCCCCTGCCCTGGAGCTTCAAAAAAATCGAAATCGACAGCCTGGTACTCATGCATCTGATCGAGAAAATCCCGCGCCTGCCTGCCCATCGAAGCCAGCAGCGGATTTCCCGCCATATAGAGTTCACTGACGTCATTGCGGCCATGACTCCGCCACAAGCCGCGCAAGCGCGCCAGATCTTTCTCTGAAATAATATCCCCCCAGTAGTTGAGGCTGGGATTCAGCAAAAACAGATGCACCTCGATATGTTCCGAGAGCGAAGCGATGATATCCAGGTAGAGAGGCGGCAAAGCCGAGATGCCAAACAGCATGATGCGCTGCGGTATCTGTGCAGCGGCGCCCTGCACATCGAGACTGGCACGAAACTCCTCGATCAGTGCCGCACGATGCGGCTCCGCAGACTGCTCGCGCATGGCCCGCCACAACCACGCCTGCCAGTGCATCTCCTCTCCCGCCTCCCAGGCCTTGATCATATCCGCGCGGTAAACCAGGTATTGATCGAACAGATCGGCAATCCGCCGGCTCAATTGATAACACTTGAGAGTGGCGTCATCCCCCGACAGATAGTTTGCGATCTCCTCGAAGCCCTCGCTGTGTGCGTATCGAGGCAACAGCGCCATGCAGCGCCACAGCAGTGATTCCTTGTCAAAGCTGGAGGAGTCTGGCACCCGTTCCAGCTGTAGCTCAAAGATACGCCAGATAAAAGTAGCGGGAAGAGGAAAATCCAGATTGGCCGCAATCCCCTGTCGATCGGCTATCCCCTGCGTGATCCAGCGCGCCATCCCCTGGTTCTGCACCAGGATGGTCTCCGCGGCAAAGGGGTCATCCAGTGGCTGTTCAAGCACCTGCAACAGCGCCTGCAGCAGTGACTCCATTTTGTTGCTATGATGAAGATATAACATTAATATTATCTGTTAACTATTTATTTAATATCATAATTCATGTATCTTAACATGCGCTTTACCGAGGCTTTTTGCCTGTTCGACGAGCCGCATGTGATGGGTAAAGAGGATCACCTGGGTTTGTTGGGAGAGTTGTGAAAGCCGCTCCAATGCAGCCCTGGAGCGCTGGTCATCAAAATCGACGAGAATATCATCGACGATGAAGGGCATGGGGCCGGCGCTGTGTATGTACTTTTCGAGTGACGCCAGACGCAGTGCCAGGTAGAGCTGGTCCCTGGTTCCCGCGCTCATTCCCTCGACATGCACCCTGGCGTCATCGGGACGTATGCCGACCAGCACCGGTTCATCCCTGCTGTTGAAATCTGTCTGCAGGCTGGCGAAAGAGTCGCCGGTCAGCGCCGCAAAGTGCTCGCTGGCCCGCTTGATCAATGGCCCCTGGTTCTGCTTGCGGTACTCCTCGATCTGATCGCGCAAAATCCGCGCAGCAAATTTCACACGCACGTAGTGCTCGGCGTGTGAGCGGATGTCAGCCAGCAGCAACTGGCTCTCCTCCGCCAGGAGTGCCACTGCATCGCTGCCATCCATCAACTCCAGCTCCTTCTGCAAGCGCCCCTTCTCTTCGGCCAACTCTCTCTGCTGCGGCTGCAACTCCTCTTCGATGCTGCGTTCAAGTACTGCAATCTCCGCAGGCAAACTATCCGCGTCAGCGTGTTCCGCTTCACCCTCGAGATCCGCCAGACTTGCACCCTCGCCAGCCTCAAGAATCTGCTGTTCCAGACCACCCAAATCCTTTTTGAGCTGTAGGCACTGCTCGGAATTTCGCTCGGCAGTTTCAAGTTCAGCAGGCTCACTGCAGTGCGCCTCTGCACAGAGCAACTGCAGTCTATCCTGCATACTTCTGATAGTCTCTGCAGAATCCTGCATATCCCGGTGGAGTTTGTGCAACTGTTTCTCCAGAGCCTCCCGTCTGGATTGGCGTTCACGGTTCCCCGACAGCAACGCATTGAGTCGAACCACTGCGTCCTCCTCGGCAAGTTCGGATAGATCCTCCGGCACCTGGCCGGCAACCTGCTGAACCTGCATACGGAAATTCGCGGCGTCCCTGTCGATGCCATCGATACGCTGCTGCAGTACATCTGCTTCAGCGAGTTTGCCAAAGAGTTCACCACACTTCTCAATCAGCGCATTCGCTTCTGATGGAGAAACCTCGAGCATTAAACCCAGCCCCTCGACTGCCTCCTCCCATTGCGATCTCCATGCATCGAACTCACACTCCTGCTGATGCTTGTCACTGTCGAGAGAGCGTAATTTCTGTTTGAGCCTGGTCTCCTCCTCGAGCAGCATCTGACGACGCTCCGCCAACTGATCGATTGCAGTGATTACATCACCGGCAAAAGCCAGCAGCCTGTCAAACGACATTGTCTCAGCGGGCGTCTTGCCCAACGCCGCAAGCTGCGCCTCAACGAATTTAATATTTTTTTTAAGTTTTTTCTTTATCTCTTTGTTATTTCGCTTTTTTTCTTTTATTTTACTCGCCAGATCATACAAGCTTTCCACTCTACCCAGCCATTCACGCATCTCACGCGGCGGCAGAGGTCCGATACCGCAGGGCTGCCACAGCAGCAGCCACTCGTGGTCGATCTGCCGCCGCTCCTCAGCAGACTCCTGCAGCTGCTGTGCTATGCG
This sequence comes from Gammaproteobacteria bacterium, assembly GCA_030620735.1. Lineage (GTDB taxonomy): Bacteria > Pseudomonadota > Gammaproteobacteria > Chromatiales > Chromatiaceae > Sva-25. Next base: position 12,572 of record JAUXDV010000015.1, on the reverse strand, counting down.
GTCACTGCGTTGTCCCACCTCCTGCTGACGCGCAGCCAATGCCGACAGTTGCTGCACACGATCCGCCTCACGACGCAAGCGGTCCGAGACCTCGTCTGCTTCGACGATGCGCTGCTCAAACTGATCATGAAGCGGACTCCCGGCATCCAGCTCTCTGAGTTCGGGGTCGATGTTCTCATCATCTACCCAGCGACGCCGCAGCAGACTCCACAACTGGTCACGCACATTGCGGCTCTCATCGAGAAGCTCTTCGCTAGGCACATCACCCGCACCCTGCAGCTCCTCGATCTGCCTATCCGACACATAGCGATACTCCCTCCACTCCTCCTGCTTCTCCGTGAGACGCTGCAGCTGCCGGGCGGCCTGATGGTAACTCTCCTCGAAACGGTTGATGCTCTCGTGCGTCGGCAGCGGCAGCAACACAAGATCGTACAGGCCTCCCTCCCATAACGTCAGCTGCGCCACTCCGGCGACTCCCTGCTGCACGAAAATTTCCAGCTCCTTATCACCGCTAGACAGCGCACGTTCGAGATCACCCTCCTTTCTGGCGGCATTGAGCGCATTGCGAAGCGCATCCACAGGGCCTGTCTCAGCCAGTTGCTGACGCTGGTCACGACACTCCTGCAGTGCGGTGTCAGTTTCATGCAGCTCCTTATCAACGCTCTTGAGCGCCGCAGTCAGCCGCTGCTGCGCAACTCCCAACCCGGCGATGCGGTGTCGTCTTGCATAGACCGGACGTAGCTGTTCCGCATCTTCCAGCTCAAGATTGGGACGGATCTCCTGCAACTGCCTGTTAGCATCGGAGAGGAGCTGGCTGCATCTCACCCGTAGATCCGGCCGATCCTGCATTGCCTTGCGGTGCGCACCGACTCTCTGATGAAGTTCTACAATGGTTTCACCAAGATCCAGCAGTACCTTATTGACAGAAATATCTTTAAGCTCTTCTCGCAACTCATTGTAACTATTCCCTGTTTTTCGATTCAACTCCTGCGCAGTTTCCAGTTTTCCGGCTGCATGCCGGCGTCGTTTACTGAAATCATCAGAGAGGAAAACCACTTCTCCGAGGGATGCAAGCTGAAGCAACTGCCCACTGCGGCGAGCTAATTTTGGCTGCACTCGCCGGATGCGCCGCAGGCGGTTTAGCTCACTGGCGGATGTGGAAATTTCTTCGGAGACCTCATTCAAAGTGCTGACTGCACTCTCGACTTCGCTGCACTTTGTTTTCCACAAGGAAGATGAAAGTGACTTCTCCCTGATCTCCCGCTGCAATTCGTTGTACGCTTTCACTGCTATGTTGATTTGCCGCGTCGAACCCCGTGGACGAAACAAGGCATCGGCCTCGGCATCGAGTTCATCGAGCAGCTGATGCAGCATTTGACTCCCCAGCGCAGCAGAAAAAAGCGCCTGTCCAACCTCGCCCTTTTGATCGAGAATCTCCTCTCCGCCGCGCACCAGCGCGCCGTGATCGATGCCGAACAGCGACTCGAAAAATTCTGCCGATACACCCTGCAAATACGCCTTCAAGGCCATTGAATCGAGTGACGCCCCCTCAACCGAGAGCAGCGTATCCTTGCGGCCCTTGCGGCGGACAAAATCGAGCTCTTCTCCATTTTGTGAACGCAGGCAGCCGCCAACACGCATCTGCTGATTAGCATGGATAAAATTATCGGTGGTGCGTGTAGGGATGCCATAGAGCAGCGCCTTGAGACCGCGCAGCGCAGAACTCTTTCCCGCTTCGTTAGCGCCATAGACGATATGCAGCGTGGCGCCGCTGCTGTCGAAATCCAGGAGGTGGTCTGTAAAGGGGCCAAAAGCGGCAAGATCGAGTCTGCACAGTTGCATCAGTCGCTACCCTCTGTCACCAGCAGCCGGTTGACCAGCAACTCTTTCACATCCTCGAGAATCTCTGCAAGCTGTTGGGGATCAGCCGGATCAAAGCCGTCATCGCCGCCGCGCAGCTCTGCCGGCAGCTTGCCGCCCAGTGCAGCGACCTCGTCCAGCAGAGAGACCGCTGCTGCATCATCCACTTCCAGCTTGCGAATGACGCCAAGCAAACCACCGAGCGCTTCGTCGTTGCTCACAATATCATCGTCCCCGGGCACGGGAGCGCTCTTTAACGAGAGTTTCTCCAGCCACATGCCCGCCCCGCCAGAACCATTGCACAGTGCACGAAACTCCTGCTTCAGATTCTCCATGCCTGCATGCAGCTGCGAATGCAGCGGCGTATTTCCCTGCAGCACGATGCGCACCGCCACTGAGCGTCCGTCTGCTTCGTCAACAATCTGCTGCAGCCGCGTGCGCACATCCTCGTAGAGATCATCCAGGCTGTCGCTTGTGGAGACATCTACCTCACACTGCGCCCAGCGCATCACATCGAGGTCGACGTGTTCGACACTGCCGACAATCCCGTTATCGACACTCACCAGCGTACACCCCTTGGAGCCGGTCTCGCGAATATGGCGCCCCTGGATATTGCCCGGAAACACGATCCACGGCTCTTCGCTGATGACCTCTCGCTTGTGCACATGACCCAGCGCCCAGTATTGATAGCCCCTGGAGCACAGGCCATCGACCGTACAGGGCGCGTAGGGCTCATGCCCCGGCTTGCCGTCGAGACTGGTATGCAGTAACCCGATGTTAAAGAGTTGCGCATCAGCCTGGGGATAGCCACTAGAGAGATCCTCAGTGACCGCCCGTGTAGAAAAACCCTGGCCATGGATGGCGACGCCCAGGCCATCCAGAATGACCGTTTCAGGCTTGCGCGTGGAGAACAGCGTGACATTGTCCGGCAGACGCAGACTCTTTGTGATCTGACTGGCGGCATCGTGGTTGCCGGCAACGATGAAGACCGGGATAAATACATCATGCAGACGTTGCATCTGCCCGACAAAATAGAGGCCGGTATTGTAGTCCTTCCAGTCACCGTCATAGAGATCTCCGGCCAGCAGCACGAAAGCCACCTGTTCGTCGATCGCCAGCTGCACCAGGTTATCAAAAGCCCGGCGCGTAGCGCCGCGAATCTCCTCCACAGGTGCCCCCTCGTAACGCTCCAGTCCGCGCAGGGCGCTGTCGAGGTGTATGTCGGCTGCGTGTAAAAATTTCAATTGCTTATTCCTGTTGGCAGTATCAATTCTCAATGCACCAATAGAGTGTCTACATTTAAAAAGACTATTACCACGAAGCACACGAAGATCACGAAGTATCAACTGTAATTCAGGGGACAGTATACTGTTCCCGTGGATTGTTTTATCTATAGATTAGCGCCATGCTCCACTTGTTAACCAGCATGGTTTCTTGCGTGATCGCTACCTGGCTGTCTGCCATCCAATCCCAAATATGGAGCCAACCACCCGGAATCAGTGCTCGTTGCTTTGGCATATATTGTTTATCGAAAGCTTCAAGTTTTCTGGTACGCTTATCAAGCGGGATTAAATCGAAAGCCTCCGGTAAGAGCACTGCATCTACGCCAAGTGACGCAGCAATTAATAAGCCTGATGGATCCAGGTCAACGGCAGCGATTGTTTCGATAGTTTCCGGTAGTGCGCCGAGCCACTGACTCACCCTGGTCGCGTCCTGACCGTGTCCACGGTAGAGCGCTAAACTACTCTTTACCTTTTTAGAATCAGTGATGACTTCATGCCATCGATTGAACGCAGCGCCGTTCTCTACAATTGTAATGACTGCTTTCTGTGGAAGCTGAATGAGTTCAGGATCGACAAATAACGCAGAGTCTGGTGGTGTCACAGCGTCACCTGTCTTCAAGGAGATATTGCAGCACATACTCTTAACAAGAACCTGGCGGCCGAACACACTTTGTGTTGCCCACTTCTCATCTGATATATGGGCCGCAACTTCCAGTCGATCACCAGAGACTTCATCGAATAGCGGATCCAGGCCGATACTTGTCTGAATATGTTGGCGCAATGCCTCTCTGTCACTACTGGAGAAGTGCAGTTTTTTACCAATCACTTTGCCTATGGAAAGCTCGTTGTGAAGCGACTTCCAGATCTTGTTGAACGTGACTTCTGCAGCTCCACGTCTTAAAGCAGCCTGAATACTTTTAAAGGCCTGCTTACTATGAACTGCTGAACTCATGCGCCCTTTCTCACAGAGACTCTGATGTCCTTTATAGAGAATCTTCCGTTGAATAGAGGGTCGACCTCTTCGACATACTCTAATCGAAAAAAGCCCCGCTCTTTAGCCGTCATCAGGTTGAATCGTCCGATAATGGCATACAACCATATTTCATCAGAGCACGCCTCAGGCGCCAGGCCGTACAATCCCATGGCGCTAATGGTTTTACCCGGTTCAGTGGAGAGATAAAACGCCTGTATCGATTCGTGGAGTGGATCTTGTTGCAATGGCTCACTGCTCATGGAATCCGAGTCAATCACACTGATGCGCTCGACGGGCTCGGATGTAGCGGCTTGTACTTTTCGCTTGCGCAGCGAGGCAATCAGTTCGGTAAATGTGCTTTCGTGTCGATCATTGTCAAGATCTGCATGGCCAGAGACATCGATTCCAACCACCTGGTTAATGATATTTGGTATTTGCGTCTGTTCCGCGTAGTTTTCCGCTCTGAATCCCGGGTCACGCAGGAACCGTTGATAGAAGGCATGCACCAGCCGTGCCTGGCGTTGCTGCTTTCGGAAAGAGAACAGCATACCCTCGAGATGGTGCATCGCGTCCACCAACTCTTCACGAATCTCACTGACCGCAGCCACCAGATTGAGCAGAAACAAGCGACGCAGTTCCGGGTTCTCACCAGCAAATCGTGGGCTTGCGAGCGTCGGGTAATCGATCAGCGCCAGATTGTCATTGAGTCGCTTTACCCGATCGATAACGCGCTGGTTTTCCTGCATCTTGAGTTCGAGGGTAGTGACATGGCCAAATTCACTATTGATCTCTTGCCAGATCTGACGGGAAGTGCTTGCCAGGGTTTCGCGCAGTGCATACACCTGCTCCTCTATTGCGCGGAAGATCGCCTTCTGTTCATCCTCCGTGCCAGCCTGCCTGGCCACTCTGTATGATGATACCAAGTCTTCGGTTGATCGAAGACGATCGGCAATATCAACATTCACATTTCTGCGTAATTCATCCCTTCTGGCGACATTGAATATATCAAGGAATGCCTGGGAGAGGCGATTCCGGCCATCATCGTCTGTCTGCCAGAGGATGCCCAGTTTGGTCAATTCATCGACAGCTTTTCCATTTTCTGTCGTGTTGTCAACAAATCCGTCGCCGTTCAGGTAGGCGCCGATCAGCATATCTTTATGACGATGCAATGCACTGAATAGCTTATCGAGGTCGGCACTTGCACTCATATCTGCAACTCGTCCTGTTGAGCGGCATCCTCCCCCTCCTCTAAAGCAATCTGCTCATGCGCCTGAATGAACGACATCAGGTCGTACAGTCTCGACCAAAGGCCTGTAGCGATGTATTTCGCCCGACTACGCCCGGTCGCGACTAAATAGCCTCGCTCAACCAAACGATGCAATACGGCATCGAGTTGTCCTTTGGGCTGGCTTTGTACGTTTTTGAACAGGCCGTAGCGGGAGATTTGTTCGAGTTCTTCACATAAAGCGGGCGCTGATTCGATACTTCGGATCAGGTCACTGCTCCTGATTTCATCACCCGCCTGTAAGGAAGCACCGGATCCATTTAGGATTGTGGTCATGCTCAGCCATCGAACCAGTGGCTCAAGATCGTTGATGACTTCGGAGAATTGGCGGCTGATACAACTCCTGGCGCTTTGAGCTTCAATATCCTTGTAAGCAGCAAACCAGGCGAGCCGGTCGCTGGTGCGGCGCAATACCCGGTCAATACGATTCAGATAGGCGTTGACATCATCCTCGTTAGCGGCATTCGCCAGAAATTGAAATAGTTCCGGAGTTCGCGCTTCGCATATCACTTCACCGAGCAACAGTTTTTCAACAGCAGGGGCAAACTGTGACCTGTCATCAAGCATGGCTGCTTACCTCCCCGACTGCATGACGTTTATTCATCAGACCCTCAACAAGGTCGGCGCTCTCAGGCTGCATGACCATAATCCCTTTGCTACGGTCTATCTCATGCAGACGGTGGAACATCCCAAGCAGCGCAGTCTCCCCGGATGGGAAAGCAGCCAGCATGCGGATATTGGCCCGCTCGAGCATTTCAAAGAGTCGCATCGTATTTTCCCGGTCAATCATCCCCAGTTCATCAACCGGCCAGTGTATCGGCGTTACCCGGTTGTCACAAAGATAGTGGGTCAGACCGATAAAAATACCAAAAAGCGCAAGGTAGCTGAGCCCCCGGCTGGAAACATTCAGCAGATCATTATCATTCTTTATGAAGACCGTTCGACCGTTTTCGGTAATTTCCATAGTCAGATCAAACAGTGTCTGCAAATCGTTGCTGGAACGGACCTTCTGAACCGCGATCAGAGCGACACCCATGGCCACTACCAGTTCTCTATCGGGCAATGTATCGGCACGATCAATCGTCCACTCTGACCACTCTTTCGAGAAGTGCTCCAGTTCTGTCCAGTATTCCAGGTCACTGATTTTTGATGACAGTTGGATGTTGATGTCCGAAATAGCCTCGATAGAGACCGCATTCTTAATGGCTTCGCTGATGGTGCGGGAGTAGTTTCCTATTCGCCTGTCTGTTGCGCTCAGCCCGTGAAAAAACTCTGTGAGTTGCCCACCAACACTGCGAATGGTCTGAATAAGGGCATCCCGCATGGTTGGTACGATATCATTGATAAATGTATCCAATAGTGGCGGCAGGTGGCGCCAATAATCCGGATCCGTGGCAAAATCCTTACCCAACTGAGCAGATCTCTCGTTAACCAGCTGCACCCAGCTGCGTTTGATTTTTTCATCTACACCCCGCTCGATGACATTTTCAGCCAACTTGATCCCACGCGAAACCTTGATTTCCTGTTCCTTGAAATAGTTTTGTGCTTGGTTGGCGCTGTCCAGCAGATGGCGGGATGTACCTTCTGCAACGTCAGCAGTATCCGGATAAATTCCAATCGTCTTGATCGTGCTTTCGATCTCGCTGGCGAGTGACCTGCAACCTGTCAGTTCCCCCTGAATCAGGCTTCGCTTTGTTTTGGTGTTTCGGATTTCATTTTCAAAGTTCGTGCGCTCCATATTGAGCCTTGTCTCTGCAACACGATGCGCTTCAGCTGATTTTCCCAAGTCGTTTTTCAGTCCATTCATGCGCGACCATTGGGACTCGATCCATTCACGGTACTCGGTGATGATAATCGCGTATCCGGAAATCTCCTCTACCCGGGACTTGAGCTCGTTTCGTTCACTTTCAGCCGTTTTCAATGCGGAGGTTTCTACACCTCTTTCCGAACAAAGCGCGTCGAAGTCAGACCAGATTTGCGCTATGCGTTGTTTGTGATGGGCTCTTTCCGATCCGATTTGCTCGATCACTTCGGACATTTCCTGATCTATTCTGGAGATTTCATCCGCTTCACTGGCTTTGACATCTCCGATAGCGTTCCGGTAGGTGGCACGAATCCCTTCAATTTCAGCCTTGTGCTGCTTATCAAATGCAATAAGAACACCTTCAAGCTCAGCCCACTTTTTCTTTGCCAGGGTTTTCCTCTGGGCAGTGGCTTCAGAGATTTGTTGCTTTTCGGTAGCTTGCGCCTGAATCCGGTCGGTGAGGCGTCGCTCGATCCTTTGCTGCGCCAATCTTGCATGGTCAACCAACTTCAAGGCATTTTTATTCTTTTTCGCCCTCTTCCGCGCTTGTTTTTCACATTGCTCATGGTTGCTCTGGCTTGCTTCTTTGCGAAGTTCAGCTTGCGTCAATTGGCTGGTTAACTCCTCTTCTGACGCTGCGGCTTCAGCCGGCTCAAGAACAGAGAGGTCGATGTCCCATCCAAAGCAGCTTTTCTGATCTTGCTTGAAATTCGGTGCCAGATCTTTGCGCAGAAAAAGCTCAGGATTGATGGTCTTGCCAATACCCTGCCACCATTTTGGATCTTGCCGGCGCAATTCAGATAACCAGGTTCCATCTGCATATAGCATTTCGCGAATCTTCTCACAAATGTTACTGCGTTCCAGCAATTCACGATTAGCCCGGCTCTTTTCCGAAATCGCATCATCGAGCTGTTGTTTTGAATTACGAGCCGATTGCTCGTTCTGTGACAATTGATGAGCCGTTTGTTCGCGTTCGCGGTTGATTCGTTCAATGGCATCAGACAATGCGGTTAAGCGTGCTTCTTCCTCTTCGGTTCGTGCAGATGAATTCGCCTCTACCCTGGCCTGAGAACGTTCTTCTACAAGTGTGTTCCTTTCAGGCTCAGCCTTTGCACCAGATTCCTCAAGCGCCTTGCTTTTTTCCTCATGAAGGAAGTTTTCCTGCTCGCGAGCCTTCTCTTTAACGGCGCCGGCTGATTCGGTTATCTTCTCCTTACGGCGGTCGAGTTTTTCATTCGCCTTTGTATGACGCTCAGACTCGTCTTTCTCTTGCTGATCGAACGGCTGACGGTGAGTGGCAACGGCTTCGTTGAGTTGGTTGACTCGATCTGTTGCCTGATCCAGCAAACCCTTCAGCCGATCGAGGTCCTGATAGTGCGAAATTTTTGTCTGGATCTCCTCTCCTTCGTACTCGTCATGCCTTTTGTATAGCTGGTCTATGCTCGCGCCTAATGTAGAAACTGAAGCCTGCTGCCCACTAATTTCAGTCCGGAGTTTTCGCTCTTTGGATTCCCAGGCATTGCGACAGGTTTCATACGCTTGATTCAGTTGCACCAGCTCCGATTCATAGCCATCAAGTTCTTTGTTGACCGCCTCTTCTGCAAGCCTTAATCCACTATATAGTGCTCCTAATCGGGATTGTGTCTCAAGGTAGTCCTCGTATTCAGTGAGGACCTGGCTTATTGCCGGCAACTTTCTTTCAAAATCATTCAGCCATTGAATCCGCTCAGCCAGTGCGATGTTGTCCGGGTGATGTGGTGGACTGGGAATCGTAACACCATCTCTGGTCATAATATCAGAGAGCATCGCCTTCATTTTTTCCAGATTGCCATGCTGATTCTGGATGGCTATGCAGATCTTCTCAATATGCTGCATAGTGCCTGTTCCATCACCCAGGCAGAAATCTCTTGCCAGTCGACGATTCTCGGCGGCAGAGAGTGATCGGCGAAGTAACCCGGAGTCGTTTTGTATGACTGCCCTATAATCAGTCACTATGTCCAACTGCCGGGAAAACTTCAGCTCTTTGGATTGCCAGTGAGAGCGCAATTCGCCGCCCTGGTAAAATTTGGGTTCACCATGTTCCCCGGTCAACGAAAAATTCTCCGTAGAGAATCCTCCTTTCAGGAAACGGTAGGCCAACTTAGGGTGTTCGGATGTGGGATGTCTATAGAGTATTGCGCAGCAGACGCCATCCACCCGTTCATATTCAAAGATAATGAGGCTCGATAATCTCGGCAGGTAATGGTCAATGAATGAATCTCTACCCGCTGCGCGAATCTCCACCTGCCTTGGTTCGGCGCCAAAGAATATTGGAAGGAGAAGAAGAAAGGTGGTTTTCCCGGACGCGTTACCCCCGGTAATAGTGGCGTGGCCGTCGAGGTCAACGTAAAAATGTTTCCCAGCAATAAAACTGTCGATCAGGATGATTCGCTGGAGTCCATTCATTTCTCAAATACCTGTCTGATTACAATTTGCAATTCGGGGACAGTATACCTATTCGCAGATATACTACCATCAAGCTATTTTACAATGAGGTAATCGACGGCAGAAGAGGTTCTTCTGTGAAGATGACTATCGCTACTACATTGACCTCATGTCTGAGTTCTCAACACAAGCTGGAAGTCATTACAGGCAATGAGCTGGAAGTCATTACAGGCAATGAGCTGGCTCCTAAAAGAGCTGGTCGCATGCCAGTTATCAGAAAATAGGTATACTGCCCCCTGAATTCTCCCTTTAAATTTCCAGGAAACTTCAGTTAGTAAATAATATACGTCACAAAACAACGACTGCCAAATCCGACAAGGATCTTCAGCCTTCAACACTTTTTAGAGAAATGGGTTGAATACCGGCACGCCGGTTGGTTCAAAGTGCCGCACATTTCTGGTGACGACTGTCAGACCATGTTCAAGGGCCGTTGCGGCGATCAGCAGATCGGCGCTATCGTGGCCAATGGCTGCACTCAGGCGGCCCCAACGCCGGCAAGTTGGTAGGTCTATGGGCAGTATCCGTTCTTCATACAGCATGAGTACTTTATCCAGCCAGGTGAGCAGCAGCTCGGCAAACTTTGGATTTTTACGTTGTTGCTGTGCGATGCCGCGCTCAATCTCTCCGATGGAGACGGCGCTGAGATAGAGATCCGTTGACCTTTGGCTGGCAATCCAGTTCTCAACGCCAGGGTTGCGTTCACGTTTGCGCAACTCCGAAAGCACCACGGTATCGATGAGAAACATCAGAAATCTATTGTTCGAGGTGAGATGGAGCTTCGTTCGAATTCGCTGTCATCCCGGGGCATGGCGAGCAGTAGATCAGCGAAGGTAGGCGCTGCAGCCCTCTCTAATTGATGCAAGCGCTCATACTCCTCGACCGAGATCACCATAACTGCGGGTTTACCGCGCCGCGTCACTTTTTGGGGCGCCCCCTTGATCGCAGCATCCACCACAGCGCTGAAACGATTTTTTGCATCTTGTAACGACCATTCGATTTGAGACATGTCGCATCACCTATCTAGATTACTTGTCTAGATTATCGTATTGACTCGATTCCCTGTCAAGAGCGGCATGAGGGACGGTGGAAAAGAGGGCCGTGGTCTTTAATGAACCATTGATCCCTCCCCGGTATCGGCGTAGCATCACCTTGACCTTGACTCTACCAATGTCCAACTCTCCTGCTCTGGAGGCTATTTCATACCTTCAGTAAACGAAACCCTGGCACTTATCACTTAGAACATATTGATCATGATTGAAGCCAAAACAGATCTGCACCGTCATCTGGACGGATCTCTGAGAAAAAGCACGATAGTTGATCTTGCTGAAAAATTTGATGTAGCGATTCCTGCTGACTTTACTTTCAAACCCCACATGACTTTAGGCAGGGCTCTGGATTATTTTCAAACCTCCCTGCTGTTGCTGCAAGAGATCCACGAACTCACTCGAGTGGCCGCTGAAATCTGCGAAGACGGGAAAGAAGAGAATCTCGAACGCCTGGAAATTCGATTTGGCCCCCACCTCCATCAACAAAAAGGGTTGAGGTTTGAGGAGATTATCGATGCGGTGCTGGAGGGGATTGATGGGCGGGCCGGATTGATTTTATGCGGGCTTTATGGAGACGACCCAAAGCTGTTATTGCAATTTGTCGAGATCGCAAAATCGAGGCCGGACGTGGTCGCCATCGATCTGGCAGGCGGCCCGCATGGGTCGCAAAATTTCAAACTGGAAGATTATCAATCTGCTTATGAAAAGGCCTGTGACTATGGCATCCACAGAACGGTTCACGCTTCAGAGGGAAGACCTCCCCGCGAAATCATCACCGCCATCAATACTCTTAAAGCGGAGAGACTAGGCCACGCCACCACTTTACTTGAAAGTTCCGAGGCCCTGGAACTTGTACTGTCAAAAGAGATCATCATTGAATCCTGCCCCACTTCCAATCTTCAATGCGGAGTGGTGCCGAGTTTAGAAAAACATCCCCTCGGAAGATGGCTTGAAAAAGGCGTGAAGGCCTGTATCAATACCGACAACACCTTCTTCTCCCAGGTCAACTCCCATCAGGAGCATCTAAAGGCCCTTTCGATTCAGGGCATGAACGAAGATCGTCTTCAACAGGCCATCTTCAATGGTCAACAAGCTGCTTTCAGACGTTGAAGGAGTACGGAATTCCCGCATACCAGACCTCCAAATGCCTCTTTGAATATGGCGTCATTCCACCTATACTTGTTTTTGTGTTACCGAGGTATTACGATGAAAACAGTTACTGTAAAGGTGGACAGTGAGTTCGATGCGATATTGAACCAACTGGCGTCACGCCTGCATACTACCCGAAGCGATGTCATTCGAAATGCGGTAAGAAATTATTTAAAGCATCTTGATAGAGAGGCGCTTCGCCAGAAAATCCGAACCGCGTCACTCAAGACAAGGAAGCAGGCAATTCAGGCCTCAGCTGATTTTGAGGCAGCGGACAGCGATGGCTTATAAACGGGGCGGGATATATTTAGCTAACTTCAATCCGTCTAAAGGCACAGAGGCGGGAAAAATTCATCCCTGCGTGGTTATGCAAAGTGATTTGCTCAATGAAGCAGATCATCCAAGCACGACCGTATTGCCATTAACGACACAATTAATTGATGATGCAGCGCCATTGCGCTATCGATTAGCGTCGCGTGATAATTTATACGCTGACTCAGATATTATGCTGGATCAAACAAGAACGATTGATAATCAACGCATGACCAGCGACGTTCTCACAACCCTCACTAACGCAGAGATGATCGAACTGGAAGTGTTGTGGCAAACAGTTTTAGGGTTTGATGAGCATTAAGCAGGCGATCCGCCAAACTGCTTGAATCATTGTCGATCCACATTGCTGATTCCC
>JAUXDV010000125.1 GCA_030620735.1 Gammaproteobacteria bacterium | reverse complement strand
CTGGAAGAGCTGGACGGTATCCTGGAGCATATCAATTAGGGATACTGTTTAGTCATATCTCAATAACCCCGTGCCAGGCAGTAATATGTAGGATGCTGCTGAGCTTGCGAAGCGCATCTGTCGAGTGAATCCGCGATCGATGCGCTTGGCCTACATGGACGTAGGTCAGGGGCGTGAGCAGGACGCGGAAGCTTCGTTCCTCAGCAGCATCCTACGCCGTCTCGAACAATGCGTGGCAATCTCCAAGCCAGATTGCCACGTCGTTCCACTCCTCGCAATGACAAGGCTGTAGAAGGGCGTCAGTAAGCGAAGAAGCACCTCGCACCGCATTGACATCCCGCAAGAGGAACGTATTTTGTTGAGCCTTTGGTTGACCTGATTATAGCGCTCCCTTATACTCTTCCTGTTTTCAGTCTGTAACAATGCTCCCGGGTGCAAAGTTTTTCTCCGAACACTGTTTGGCGGCTTGTTTTGATGCAGTTGGGGTTGTCGCTGTTGCTGGCTATGGTGATGTTGTTGCCCGGTCGGATATTTGCGATTTCCACGCTCGCCGGAGGGGTTGCGGCAACTGCTGCAAATGGCGCGGCTGCACTGCTGGTATTCCGGCGCTACAAAGCTTCTGAGACGGCGGCTTTGATGGGGCGTTTTTATTTGGCGGAGCTTGCACGGCTGGTATTGACGATAGTTTTTTTTGTGGTGATGATTCTGTGGTTGAAACCACTTAGTATCGTCGCCATGCTGGGCGCCTACCTGTTGATTCATCTCTCCACAGGCAGCCTGATGTTGATAGTGAATAAAAAATAGAAAGACTTGCAGGAATGCGCTGATTGAAGCATGTAGCAATTCGATCAGGGCATCCCTTGATATTTAAGAGAAAGAGATGTCAGCAGAGACGATCACTTCAAGCGAATATATCAGGCACCACCTGACCAACCTCACCTTTGGCCGTCATGCTGACGGGCACTGGGGAATGGCGCACTCTGCCGATGAGATCAAGGAGATGGGTTTCATGGCGATCCATGTCGATACCATGTTCTGGTCCCTGTTTCTCGGAACCCTGTTTGTGGTTCTGTTCTCCCGCGCCGCCAAAAACGCAACCGCAGGCGTTCCCTCCGGAATGCAGAACTTTGTCGAGTGGCTGGTCGACTTTGTCAACGACAGTGTGCGCGGCTCTTTCTCGGGAAAGAATGATCTGGTGGCGCCGCTTGCGCTGACCATATTCGTGTGGATCTTTCTCATGAACCTGATGGATCTGGTGCCGGTGGATGTCATCCCCGAGTTGGCCAAGATGATGGGAATCCCCTATATGAAGGTGGTGGCGACGACTGATCCGAATGCGACATTCGGCATGGCGATCGGCGTCTTCATTCTGACACTCTACTACTCGCTCAAGATCAAGGGTATCGGCGGCTTTATGGGCGAGCTGACGCTGCAGCCTTTTGAGTCGAAAAACCCCTTGCTGAAGCTGTTGTTCATTCCGATCAACTTCCTGCTCGAATTCGTTTCACTGATCGCCAAACCGATCTCGCTGTCGCTGCGGCTGTTCGGCAATATGTACGCGGGAGAGATGATCTTTATTCTGATTGCGATCATGTACAGCGCCGGTATCGGCATGGGACTGTTTGCCGGCGGGCTGCAGTTTGTATGGGCGGTTTTTCATATTCTGATCATTACTCTGCAGGCGTTCATCTTTATGACCCTGACTATTGTCTATATGGATATGGCGCACAACGAACATTGATTGCAGCATAGACCCTCCCCCTTTATAAAGGGGGGATTGAAGGGGATTGACGGCTGGTTTTTTTAATTTGTTATTTTTTACTTCCTGACTGGAGATAAATATGGAATCTGGACTAATTTATATTGCAGGCGCATTGATGATGGGTCTGGGTGCTCTTGGCGCTGCCGTTGGCATCGGTATCCTTGGCGCACGTTTTCTCGAGGGTGCTGCCCGCCAGCCTGAGTTGATCCCGATGCTGCGCACCCAGTTCTTTATCGTTATGGGTCTTGTCGATGCTGTGCCGATGATCGCTGTTGGTCTGGCAATGTATGTTCTATTTGCCGTTGCGTAATAGAATTTTCCCTGAGACGTCATCTTAAATCCCAGGAATAACGGGGAAACAGTATGAATATCAATCTGACCCTGATTGGACAGTTGCTGGCATTTATCGTCTTCGTATGGTTTACGAAGAAGTATGTGTGGACGCCAATCATCGCGGCTCTGGAAGAGCGCAAGGTAAAAATCGCCGAAGGTCTGGCGGCCGGAGAGCGGGGCCTTCATGACCAGCAGCGGGCGAAAAATCGCGCCGCTAAAAGAATTCGCAAAGGAAAGAAGCAGGCGGCGGAGATTATCAATCTGGCGCAGAAGCGTGCTGCGGAAATCGTCGATGAAGCGAAGCAGAATGCACGCACAGAAGGCGAACATATTTTGACGACGGCAAGATCCGAGATTGAACAGGAGAGCAATCGGGCACGGGAAGAGTTGCGCGGGCAGGTTGCAAAACTTGCGGTTGCCGGCGCAGAGAAAATCCTTCGCCGTGAGGTCGATGCCGATGCGCACAGTGAAATCATCGATGCGCTTGCGAAGCAGTTGTAGGTTCAATCATGGCCCAGGAAGCAACAACCATCGCCCGACCCTATGCTGAAGCAGTGTTTGCCCTCGCCAAAGAGGATGGCGCGCTGGATCAGTGGTCGGAGATGCTCGATTATGTCGCATCGTTGATGCAGGACAGCACCATGCAGCGATTGGTCAGTGAGCCCGGTCTGGTCAAATCGCAAATAGCGGAGTTGATCATCGACATTGGCGGCGGCAAGCTGACGAGTGAAGAGCAAAACCTGGTGCGGTTGCTGGCGGAGAACGAGCGTTTGGAGGTTGTCTCCGAGATTGCACGGCGCTATGAGTCACTGAAAAATCGGGAGAAGGGAGTGCTCGATGTCGATGTCGCATCTGCATTTCCGCTTGATGAGGCGCAGCAGCAGTCGATTGCAGCAGTATTAAAGAACAAGCTTGGGCGAGATATCAGGATCACAAGCAGTGAGGAGCCGGCATTGATCGGCGGCGTTTTGATCCACGCAGGGGACCTGGTCATTGACGGTTCCGTGCAGGGCCAGTTGAACAAGCTTGCAAACGAATTGGAACATTAAACGAGAAGCCACATGCAACTCAACCCATCAGAAATCAGTGAACTCATTAAACAGCGTATCGAGAATTTTGATACCTCTGTCGAAGCCCGCAACGAAGGCACCATTGTTGGTGTTGCCGACGGTATTGTCCGCATTCACGGGCTTGCCGATGTTATGTCTTATGAAATGCTGGAATTTCCCGGCAATACCTACGGGCTGGCGCTGAACCTCGAGCGTGACTCTGTTGGCGCCGTGGCACTGGGTGAATACAAGCATCTCAGCGAAGGTGACTCGGTCAAATGCACCGGACGTGTGCTTGAAATTCCAGTGGGCGACGCCATGCTGGGGCGCGTCATCGATACACTGGGAAATCCCATCGACGGCAAAGGCGATATCAACACCAGCGAGACGTCGCCACTGGAAAAAGTGGCGCCGGGCGTCATCGAACGTAAATCTGTTGACCAGCCGGTGCAGACGGGTATCAAGGCGATCGATGCGATGGTGCCGGTCGGACGTGGTCAGCGTGAGTTGATCATCGGCGACCGTCAGACAGGAAAAACCGCGCTCGCGGTCGATGCGATCATCAACCAGAAGGATACCGGCGTAAAGTGTATCTACGTGGCAATTGGCCAAAAAGCATCCTCGATTGCCCAGGTGATGCGCAAGCTGGATGAGCATGGCGCCCTGGAAAACACCATTATCGTTGCTGCATCAGCAGGTGACTCGCCGGCGATGCAGTTCCTGGCGCCCTATGCAGGATGTTCGCTGGGAGAGTATTTTCGTGATCGTGGTGAAGATGCGCTGATCATCTATGACGACCTGACCAAGCAGGCGTGGGCTTATCGCCAGGTCTCCCTGCTGCTGCGTCGGCCGCCGGGACGCGAAGCCTATCCGGGTGACGTCTTCTATCTGCACTCACGCCTTCTGGAACGTGCTGCACGGGTCAATGAAGCCTTCGTGGAAAAGCATACCAATGGTAAAGTGACCGGCAAGACAGGCTCCCTGACGGCATTGCCGATCATTGAAACCCAGGCGGGAGATGTCTCGGCATTCGTGCCGACCAATGTTATCTCCATCACCGATGGTCAGATCTTCCTCGAGACCGATCTGTTTAACGCCGGTATCCGTCCCGCCATCAATGCCGGCCTGTCGGTATCCCGGGTTGGCGGCGCCGCACAGACAAAAATCATCAAAAAGCTTGGCGGTGGAATTCGCCTGGCGCTGGCGCAGTACCGTGAGCTGGCTGCATTTTCCCAGTTTGCTTCCGACCTCGATGACGCCACCAGAAAGCAGCTGGAGCGTGGCAAACGCGTCACTGAGTTGATGAAGCAGGGACAGTATCAGCCGATGTCCGTCGCAGAGATGGCGGCATCACTGTTTGCTGCAAATGAGGGCTACCTGGATGATGTCGATAGCGACAAGGTGGTGGATTTTGAACAAGCGCTGATCGGCCACCTCAAAGCGGATCAAAAAGAGCTCATGGATAAAATCAACAGCGAAGCGGATTACAATGACGAGATCGAAAACGCGCTGCATGATGCGCTGAAGGCATTCAAGGAAAACCACACCTGGTAGAGGGTGGCGGAGATAGAGCATGGCTGTCGGAAAAGAGATACGCACACAGATTGCATCGATCACCAGCACGCGCAAGATTACCAGCGCGATGGAGATGGTCGCCGCCTCCAAGATGCGCAAGGCGCAGGATCGCATGGGGCGTGCACGGCCCTATGCTGACAAGATGCGCCAGGTGATTTCGCATCTCTCCCAGGCGCACCCGGAATACAGGCACCACTACACCATCGATCGCGACATAAAAAGCATCGGTTATATTATCATCTCGTCGGATCGCGGGCTTTGCGGCGGACTCAACAGCAACCTGTTTCGCAAGCTGATTGCCGAGGTCAGGGAGCAGCATGACAAAGGCGTTGAAGTATCGTTTTGTACCATTGGCTCAAAGGCGCAGGCGTTTTTTGCGCGTTTTGGTGGAGACATTCTGGGACAGGCGATCCATCTTGGCGATGAAGCAAAACTGGAAGACCTGATTGGTACGGTCAAGGTGATGCTGGACGCCTTTGATGACGGCGGGCTGGATCGCATCGACGTGGCGTATAACACCTTTGTCAACTCCATGACGCAGGAGCCGACAATCGAGCAACTGGTGCCGATTGCCCGCGCCGGGGATGAAGAGTTAAAGCATCACTGGGATTATATCTATGAACCGGATGCCAAGGATGTACTCGATAGTTTGTTGAGCCGTTATGTGGAATCCCTGGTCTATCATTCGGTGATTGAAAATGCAGCTTGCGAGCAATCGGCGCGCATGGTCGCGATGAAAGCCGCGACAGACAACGCCGGAGACCTGATAGACGAATTGCAGTTGATCTATAACAAGGCGCGTCAGGCGGCTATCACACAGGAAATTTCCGAGATCGTCAGCGGCGCTGCTGCAGTCTGACGAACAAAATACGGGACTATAACCCCGTGCGTGATCGCGGTCAGTACGTAGGATGTGCTGAGCTTGCGAAGCGCATCTGTCGAGTGAATTCACGATCGATGCGCTTCGTCCCTCAGCACATCCTACACAGCCACAAATAATACACGGTCTAAATTGATGAACAGAAAATTGAATATCAAGAGGAACCAGCAATGAGTTCGGGTAAAGTGGTCGAAATCATCGGCGCTGTGGTGGACGTAGAGTTCCCGCGCGACGCACTGCCTCATATCTATGAGGCTCTCAACATAGAATCCGAAGGACTGCTACTCGAAGTGCAGCAGCAGTTGGGTGATGGCGTCGTACGCACTATCGCCATGGGATCAACTGACGGCCTCAAGCGCGGAGTTGATGTCATTGGCACCGGCGCGCCGATCATGGTTCCTGTTGGGCAGAAAACGCTTGGGCGCATCATGGATGTGCTGGGCAACCCTGTTGATGAAGCGGGGCCGGTCGAAGCCGAGAAGCTGATGCCAATCCATCGTGATCCTCCTTCATTCGAAGAGCAGTCCGCCAGTACCGAGAT